>CANCMM010000210.1:0-4425 GCA_947379335.1 Alphaproteobacteria bacterium
AAGGGATTGTTGAGGCCGGCATTCTCCATGTCTTCGACACGGCGGCGCAGCGCCCGGTAGCCCGCAAAGTCGTCAACGACGCTTTTGCGTTCGGGGATTTCGGCCTCAATGGCCTTTTGCTCGGCGGCCGCAGAATGGGTCGTCATAGCCCCTCAGGTGCTGATCTAAGAATTGCCCCGCAGCCCGTTCGACTGCATTACCGGAGCATAACCAGAAATCTCTATGCCACAACCTTCGCCATCACGGTAAGTCCCTATATTTGCCGTCAAAATTCGCATCATTGGGGCCGGAAAAAACATCACTGGTTTCAATGGGCCGGGGGTAAAAATCCCCTTTTTCCCGGGTTCGCGAAGGTTCCTCAAGTAACAATCGGTAGCATTTCTTCAAGGCGGGAGCGGCTGCCGTGCGCGCCTGTACAGGCCAAAACCTGCGTCATAGTATCCGGATACGGACAAAAGCGCTGCCGGAACCGATTCGGGCATGGCTGTATACGGCGCACCATCCCCCAGAGATTCGAAGAGCAAGGCATGCTTTCTGCGCAGCATCTGGTGAAGTCTTTCGCCGGACGCCGGGTGATCGAAGACGTGACCCTCAAGCTTGATCGCGGCGAAGTGGTCGGGCTGCTCGGTCCCAATGGCGCGGGCAAGACCACCACCTTCCAGATGCTGACCGGCATGATCACGCCCGATGCCGGCGCCATCACCCTGGACGGGCACACCGTCACCACCATGCCCTTCTATGACCGCGCCCGTTTCGGCATCGCCTATCTGCCCCAGGCGCCGTTCGTGCCGCGCAGCCTGACGGTGGAGCAGAACCTGCAACTGGTGCTGGAGGCGCGGCTGCCGGATGCAGCGGCGCGCAAGATCCGGATAGCGGAACTGATCGAGGAATTCCGCCTGGGTGAATTTCGCCGCAAAAAGGTGGGCGAACTGTCGGGCGGCCAGCGCCGTCGCTGCGAGATCGCCATCACGCTTGCCTGCGAACCCAGCTTCGCCATGCTGGATGAACCCTTTGCCGGCGTGGACCCGCATGCCACCGAGGAAATCGGCCAGATGATCCATCATCTGGCGGACCGCGACATCGGCGTCTTGATCACCGACCACAAGGCGCGCGAGCTGCTGGGCATCGTGGACCGCGCCTATGTCATCGAAAGCGGCCGGGTGCTGGCACAAGGCGATGTCGCGCAAATCGTCGCCGACCAGGATGTGCGCCGCGTCTATCTGGGCGAGGAATTCCGGCTTTGACCGTAGCCCTGGCCAACTTCCTGCGCGGCGATTTTGCGCGCGGTTTCTTCCGCAAAGTCGGCTCCCAGGCGCTGGCGGTGATCATATTGATCGAAGCCATCTTCCTGGCCGAGCATTTCACCTGGGTGTTCCGCGACGCGGTGCGCCACGAAGCCGACCTTTCGGGCATCGCGCTGGTGCTGGCCTGCACCTCGACCGAGATTTTCGACCTGGCGCTGGCCATCGCCATCCTGATGGCGGCCTATACCGCCTTGCTGCGGATGCGCGAGAACCGCGAGCTTCTGGTGCTGTTCGCCTCGGGCCTGGGACCATACCAGTTGGGCGCGCTGGTGCTGATCGTGGCGCTGGCGGGGCAGGTGATCAGCACGGTGGGTTCCGGTATCGCCGATCCGATGTCGCGCTATGCCCAACGCTACATCCTGTTCAGTTCCGAATTGCGTTCCCTGAAGAAGGGCGTGGCCAAGAACGAGTTCTATTATTTTCCCTCTTATGTCGCCTATGCGATGGATCATGTCGCCGGCGGTGCGCCGCCGCCCGGCCAAGTGCGGGTCATTGACGCCAGCAATCCCAAGCCCAGGCCGGATCGCACTTTGTTCGTCTATCAGCAGATCGGGCCGCACACCTCGCGCGTGGTCACCGCCGCCCAGGCGCGGCTCGACGGGCCCGACCGCAGCGGCAAGATCGTGCTGAACCTCAACGATTTCACCTCGCACACCTTCGCCGACGCCAATCCCATGGCCGGCGAAAGCGGCGCGCCGGTCAAATGCGCCAACTGCAAGGATGCGCTGAAGGCCGCCGAGCCTTTGAAAGACGGTCCTCCCATCAGCATGAAGGTGCGCGACATGAGCCAGCTGATGATGGTGGACCAGCTGCTGCCTTTCACCGCGCGCGGCAGCAACACCGCTGAACAGACCGTGTTCGAGCAGCTGTTCGTGCCCGATTATGAGACAAAGGATTCCCGCGCCGCCCAGATGCGGCTGTTGGCTGAGCGTTTCTCGCGCAGCCTGCTGTCCTTCCTGGCGCCCTTGATCGCGCTCTTGGGCGTGGGCCTCACCAACCGGCTGACCAACTGGTTCGCGCTGCCGCTGTCCTGCCTGGTGCTGATGTCGGTGAACCTGTTCTGCGAATGGGTAATCACCACCGGCGCGCCGGTGAGCGTGGCGGGCGCGTTGTTGCCGGTGCTGCTGCTCTATGGCGCGGTGGCGGTGATTGTCTTCAACCTGATTGTATGGCGTCACAATGACGTGGTGCGCCCACAGCTGGGGCGCTCATGAAACCGGGCGCCCGCGCGGTCTATCTGACGCCCTGGGGGCTCTATTCCCGCTACATGCTGGGCGCGTATCTGCGTCACATCATGATGGTGTCGGCGGCGCTGATGACCATCGCGCTCACCATCGATCTGTGGCCGCAGGTGGCGCTGTTTTCCGGCGATCCGCTGACGGTGGTGTGGGGCCTGCTCAAGCTGGCGATGTTGCGCCTGCCGGACCTGCTGCCGCCATTCATTCCCTTCGCCACCTTCCTGGGCGTGGTGTGGAGCGAAAGCGCGTTTACCGAATCGCGCGAGCGCCTGCTGATCTGGAACAGCGGCCGCTCGCCGATATTCTGCCTGGTGCCGGCCTTGATGGCGGGCCTGGTCATGGCGGTGGCGCTGTTCGTGGTAGATGCGTGGCTGCGCCCCGCCGCCATCCATGTGCAGATTGAGGAAAAGCTGGGGCGTGAAGGCATCCGCCTGGACCGCGCCCAAAGCGGCGGCAATCACTGGATCGCCTTGCCGGACGGGCTGCTGCGGGCCGAGATCGAATATGGTCCGCCGTTGAAGCTGCACAATGTCACCATCTACAAGATGGACAGCGACGGGCACCTGTTCGAAGTCGATACCGCCGCGACGGCGTCGCCCCTGGGCGGCGGCAACTGGCGGCTGGAACAGGGGCGCTATTGGCATGCCACCCGCGCCGACAAGGGCAATGTGCTGAGCACCGCTGCCGCCGGCGAAGAGGTCGAGACACCGTTTGCGACCCGCCAGGTGACGATGGTGCTGGATCCGCTGTGGCTGCACAATCTGGGCCTGTCGCCGCAGTATCTGAGCTTGGGCGAATTGCACCAGTTATCGCGCGCGCAAATCATGTCGCGCGATCTTTCCGGCTACAAGACGCGGCTGCAGATCGTGTTCGGCGAGACGCTGTTCACCTGCATGATGGCGCTGCTGGGTGCGGCCCTGTCCCTGATCTATTTTGCCTACCAGACGCGCTGGCTTGCGCTGGTGACGGTGCTGCTGGCCGGATACCTGGCGCATTTTTCCAGCAAGGCGTTCCAGTTGATGGGCGAGTTTGGTTACATCGCGCCGTTTCTGGGCGGCTGGCTGGCGCCATTGCTGCTGATCACGGCGGTGCTGCGGGCGCTGTTCATCATTCAAAAGAGGCGCGGGCTGGGCGCGAGCCTGGCGGACACACCGCATTATTCAGAAGCTATTTCTGAATAAGATGCTCGTGGATCGCTTTGCCACTGGCGATATCGGTGCCCAGCACATCCAGTGACGGCACGCTGGGTATCAGCCCGCCTTCCACCACCTGCAGATAGACATAGGCCACCTTGACCGTGTGGGTGCCGATCTGCATCAGCGCCCGGGGACGACGCTGCGCGTCCATCCCTAATGTCAGTTTGCGCTCGGGCAGGGCGGCGATGGTGAAGGTGATGGGTGCTTTGCGGTTTTGCACCCTCACGCCATAGGCCATCATCCGTTCGATGAAGTTCAGCGGCTGCTTGCTGCCGTCGATGTTGAATTTGCGCCAGAAGGCTTCGACGTCCTGGGGCGCGCCTTGCGCATCCAGTCTGGCGGCATAGACCACGCTGTTGGAATTGGGCGAGCGCTGGACATAGAAAAGCTGGTTCGGCTCATCGGGCGTCTTGAATTCGGGGCGCAGCGCAGGGACCGAGTCGCTTTCGGTGATCGTGCTGGTGAAGTCGCGCGCCTGTGCGGGCACCGCGGCAAGCAAGGCCAAGGCGAAACACAATTTCTTCATCAGGCCAGCTTGCGCATGGCGTCGCCGCACAGCTTCTCGGCCTTGGCGGTATCCTCGACCACGCCGCCCAAAGTGAAGAAGGGGTGGATCATGCCGGGAAAGCAGACATAGTCGCAGGCAACGCCCGCCTCGCGCAGCCGTTTGGCATAGGCTTCATTCTC
>CANCMM010000211.1:0-4423 GCA_947379335.1 Alphaproteobacteria bacterium
TGGGGCCGTCCTCCCCCACGCCGATGGAATCGTGGGTCATCACGAACACCACGCGGATGCCCATCAGGGCAGCGAGGCGGATGGAGGGGCGGCAATAGTCGCTAAACACCATGAAGGTGCCGCCATACGGGATGATGCCGCCATGCAGCGCCATGCCGTTCATGGCGGCGCACATGCCGTGCTCGCGGATACCGTAATGAATGTAGCGGCCGTTGAAGTTGCCCGGGCTGATTTCCACCAGGCCCTTGCTGCGGGTGTTGTTGGACGGCGTCAGGTCGGCGCTGCCGCCGATGGTGTTCTGCAATTCGCCGTTAATCACTTCCAGCGCCTTTTCCGACATCTTGCGGGTGCCGGCGGCGGGCTTTTCGGCCGACAGCTTGGCCTTCAGGTCGGTCAGGGCCGAGGACAGCGAGGCGGGGATCACATCGTTGATCGTGTCGTCGAACTCGCGTCCGCGCTTGCTGGCGGCTTTGCGCGCCATCCAGGCGTCATAGTCCTTCACGCCGGTCTGGCCGATGGCGCGCCACTGGTTCAGCACATCGTCAGGCACGACAAATGGCTCGAACTCCCAGCCCAGCTCCTTGCGCGCGGCGGCAACCACTTCGGCGCCCGGCGCATCGCTGTGCGCCTTCTGGGTGCCCTGGCGGCCGGTGAGGCCGAAACCGATGATGGTGCGGCAGGCGATCATTACCGGCTTGTCGGCGCTTTGCGCTTTTTCCAGGGCGCGGAAGATGTCGGCGGCGTCATGGCCGTCGCAGCTGTCCACGGTCCAGCCTTCGGACTTGAAGCGCTCCAGCTGGTCGGTGCAGGACGACAGCGACAGCGCGCCGTCGATGGTGATGTTGTTGTTGTCCCACAGCACGATCAGGTTGGAGAGCTTCAGGTTGCCGGCCAGACCAATGGCCTCGTGGCTGATGCCTTCCATCAGGTCGCCGTCGCTGGCGATGACATAGGTCTTGTGGTTGACCAGCTCATCGCCGAAGCGGGCGTTCAGCAGCCGTTCGGCCAGCGCCATGCCCACGGCATTGGCGATGCCCTGGCCCAGCGGGCCGGTGGTGGTCTCGATACCGGGCAGGTGGCCATATTCGGGATGGCCGGCGGTGGGGCTGCCGACTTTGCGGAAATGCTTCAGGTCCTCGATGGTGACCTTGGGATAGCCGGTCAGCCAGAGCAGGGAATAGAGCAGCATCGAGCCATGCCCGGCCGACAGCACAAAGCGGTCGCGGTCGGCCCAACCGGGCTCGCGGGCATCGAATTTCAGGAAGCGGGAGAAGAGGACGGTGGCGACATCGGCCATGCCCATCGGCAGGCCGGGATGGCCGGACTTGGCGGCTTCCACCGCATCCATGGACAGCGCCCGGATGGCATTGGCGAGGCGGCGGGTATGGGCCTGATCGGGCAGGGTCATTTGGCGGTTCCCGGCGTGGGTGGTGGGTGGCCTTAGCGAGGGCCGAGCGCCCCCGTCAAGGGCTGGGGGCATGACGCTAACGCGTATCGGTTGACCCGATTTCCCATGAGCGCCTAAGGTCTTGGGGCAATTGAGGATGAGGCCAGGCATGAGCCGGTTGGATTTGGCCGCCGAACGTTTCCAGGCCGCCCTGGAAGGCCTCGAAAATGCCGCCGGATCGGTGGGCGAAAGCCTGGACACAGCCGCCAAGCTGCCCGAGCGCGTGGCGGAACTCGAAGCCGAGCGCGAACAACTGCTGGCCAGGATTGCGGAACTCGAAGACGAAATCGGTGCGCTGTCCGGCCTGACCGAGGAAGTCGAAGGGCGCCTGGATGGCGCCATCGGCGAAATCCGCGCCGCCTTGGCCCGCTAGGAGAAACCCGATGCCTCTGGTCAATGTCATGGTCAACAGCCGCGCCTACACCATCGCGTGCGATGAGGGCGAGGAAGAACATCTCAAGGAACTGGCCGCCCATGTCGACGCCAAGGCGCGCGAAGTGCTGGGTTCCGTCGGCCAGGTGGGCGATGCAAGGCTGCTGCTGATGGCGGCGTTGCTGATCGCCGATGAACATCACGACATGTCCGGCCAAGTCGGCGCCGGCGCCGAAAGCGAGAAGCAAAGCCTGCATTTGCGCGCCGAAGCCGCCGAAAGCGCCACCGCCGATATGCTGGAAGGCGCCGCAAAGCGGCTTGAAGACATTGCAGCAAGGCTGGCGCACGCCTAAGTTAGGGGCGGACGGTCACTGTCTCGCGCGTCAGGTTGCGATGCCCAGGGGCCTTAATTGTACTCATCGGGAGTTGTCCCTGCCTGGGATCGTGGTCCCGGGCACACGACGCCCACCTGCACTTGCAGGCCCATGAGATCCGATACCAACGGCAAGTACGGTACCGTCCACTTACTTTTATTAGACCCCTCCGGCTTTCGCTGGCTTAACCGCCGCTTCGCGGCTGGCCAGCTACAGCCACCTCCCCTTCCTGCGCGCTTCGCGCGCGAAGGGAAGGATGGTTACGGCCAAAGCGGATGGTCGCCCGGCGGCTTCGCTGCCGGGCTCGAGATTTCTAGAACTGCTGATATTCGTAGTTGGATACAAGTGACAGATATGGATCGAGCTATTGGCCAGCTTTGACAAATCCCAACTCCGCAAGGCGGCCCGGGCGCGGCGCAAGACGCTGGCGCGCGAGGGTTTCGCGTTGGCCATCACGCCCTATGCCGAGGACTTGGGCCTGGCGCCCGGCACCGTGGTTGGCGGTTATCACGCCCACCACGACGAAGCCGATCCGGCGCTGCTGCTGGCGCGGCTGGTGGAGATGGGTTGCGCCATCGCTTTCCCGCGTGTGGCGGGCAAGGACCAGCCGCTGGAATTTCATCATGTGCCCGACGGTGAAGTATTGGAGCCCGGCAGTTTTGGCATTCCCGAGCCCCTGGGCCATTGGCCGCGCGCGATGCCGGATGTGCTCTTGGTGCCGCTGCTGGCCTTTGATGCCGAAGGCCATCGGCTGGGCTATGGCGGCGGCTTTTACGACCGCACGTTGGCGGCCTTGAAGGTACCCGCCATCGGCATCGCCTATGCTGGGCAGGAGTTAGATTCGATTCCGCATGAGACGCATGATAGGACCCTCGACATGGTCCTTACCGAACAGGGCGTCAGGCGTTTTCGATGAACATTCTTTTCCTGGGCGACATTATCGGCAAGCCGGGGCGCGACGCGCTGTATGCCGAGCTGCCGCGCCTGCGTCAGTCGCTGAAACTCGATCTGGTCATCGCCAATGGTGAGAATGCCGCGGGCGGCTTCGGCATCACCCGCGCCATCGCCGAGGAATTCTTCGGCATTGGCGTGGACGTGATCTCGACCGGCAATCACTGGGCCGACCAGAAAGAGATTTTCACCTATATCGACACCGAGGACCGCATCCTGCGGCCCGCCAATTACCCCAAGGGCACGCCGGGGCGCGGCGCCAACCTGTATCAGACACCGGCCGGCAGCATATTGGTGATCAATGCCATGGGCCGGGTGTTTATGGACGCGCTGGACGATCCCTTTGTCGCGGTGGACCGCGAACTCAATGCCTGCCCACTGGGCGAAGGCGCCGACGCCATCGTGGTGGACATGCATGCCGAGGCGACATCGGAGAAAATGGCGATGGGCCATTTCTGCGATGGCCGCGCCAGTTTTGTTGTCGGCACCCATCAGCCTGTGCCCACCGCCGATGCGCAGATCCTGCCCGGCGGTACCGCCTACCAGACGGATGCGGGCGCCTGCGCCGATTACGACTCGGTGATCGGCATGGACAAGGCTGAGCCGCTGCAGCGCTTCACCCGCAAGATTTCGTCGCAGCGTTTCGCCCCCGCCACCGGTCCCGCCACCCTGTGCGGCGTGTTCGTGGCGACGGGCGCCAAGGGACTTGCGACACGCATTGAGCCGGTGCGCGTGGGTGGACGGCTGAAGCCGGCGCTGCCCGAACTCTAATTTCGCCGCACGCCGATCTTGGGCAACGGCCGCTTGGGCTCTTGAAGCCTTTTTGCTTTTTCCTCGGTGATTTTTTGCCATGCCTCTTGCCGCCTGTGGTTTTCAGCCATGGCCTGGTGCAGCACACAGAAGCCAACTGGCGGTCCGTCGCTGGGCGGACAGATCGGCGGCACATAGTGATCCTCGGCATACTGCTCCTGCCAAAGCGCCTCATCCTTGGCGTGGCTGCGCGGCGGGGTTGCCAGGTCATTATCGTCTCTTTTCGCCATGCCTTCGCCGGGCTTGGGGCAGTGGGCGCGTTCGTCCGGCGTCAGGTCGGCATAATGCTCCGGCGCGCAGCCGAACAGCGAGCGGCCGAAGCCGGCGATGCCGCCGGGCGGGGCCAGCGGCGCGATCATCGCCGGCGGGGCGGAGGGCGGCGGCGGGACCACAGGGCGCGCGGTGCTGAGGACGCTCGGTACGCGCGCATCAATGGTCGAAGGCGGCGGCGTGGGATGAAGGATCAGGA
>CANCMM010000212.1:0-4390 GCA_947379335.1 Alphaproteobacteria bacterium
TGGAAAAACGCCGTCCCGGCCAGTCCAAGTTCGTCACCCAGCGCCAGGAGCCGGACACGGTGAAAATCCTGTCGGGCGTGTTCCAGGACGAGCGCCTGCCCGCCCAGGTCACCACCGGCACGCCCATCGGACTGCTGATCGAGAATGTCGACCAACGCTCCAAGGACTATGCCGACATCCGCGACAAGTACCGGCCGGGTCACGCCGACTATACCTATGAAGCCAAGTATGGCGTGCGCGACTATCGCGGCGGCGGCCGCCAGAGCGCGCGCGAAACCGCCACCCGCGTGGCGGCGGGCGCCATCGCGCGCAAAATTCTCGACAAGCTCTACGGCAAGGTGACGATCCGCGGCGCCCTGGTGCAGATGGGCACACAAAAGATCGACCGCGCCAACTGGTCCTGGGACGCGGTGAACCAGAATCCCTTCTTCTGTCCCGACGCCAAGGCCGCGCCGGCCTGGGAAGATTATCTGGAAACCATCCGCAAGAACGGCTCGTCGGTCGGCGCCATTATCGAAGTGGTGGCCGAAGGCATTCCCGCAGGTTTGGGTGCGCCGGTCTATGCCAAGCTGGACAATGAACTGGCCAGCGCGCTGATGAGCATCAACGCCGTCAAGGGCGTGGAGATCGGCGACGGCTTCGCCACCGCTGCACTGACCGGCGAGGAAAATGCCGACGAGATGCGCATGGGCAATGACGGCAAGCCTGTCTTCCTGGCCAATCATGCCGGCGGCATATTGGGCGGCATCTCGACAGGCCAGCCCATCGTGGCGCGCTTCGCGGTCAAGCCGACCTCGTCCATTCTCTCGCCCCGCAAGACCATCGAGAAGTCGGGCGCGGAAACCGAAATCCTCACCAAGGGACGCCATGATCCCTGCGTCGGCATCCGCGCCGTGCCGGTGGGCGAGGCCATGATGGCCATCGTGCTGGCGGACCAGGCGCTAAGGCATCGCGGACAAGTCGGATAGCGTCGTTTCGAATTGAAAGAAATCCTAACGCTCTCCATGGGCGGGCTTGACCCGCCCATCCAAGGCAACCAACACCGTGTTTGCGGCTCTGGATGGCCGGCTCGGAGGCCGGCCATGGTGAAGTGGAAGAAGAGCGAAACCTACACGCTATATACTTCAAGCAAGTGCGCGGCTTGTTTTTTGAAGTCCGGGTCTTTTCCCAGAGCTATGGAGCGAAGTTCATCAGCATAATTTGACGCTAAACTCCCAATCTCCGATACGACGAACAGGCCATCGCTGACAATTCCTTCGTCCGACGACATCAGCATTTCCGAGAGCTTCTTTGGCTCAAAGCCATCCAAAAAGCATTGCGCCAATTTGAAAAGGATTTGGTTATCGGCGCTCTCGCCGCTTATGGCCTCATCATATATCTTTAGACACTCTGGATTCTTCAATTTTAATTGCCCTTACTTCGGCTGATTGTCGCCCGGCGCTGCCGGGGCGCTAATTCGGCGGCCAAGGGCCCGGCCCCTGCTTGCGCGCAGGGTATGGCCCGATAACGTCCACCGGCGCCTCGCCCGGTTTGGGCAGCGCAAAGGCAATCAGCACCTGGTGATAGAGCGCATTTTCCCGAGGTGAGGGCCGATGCGCATTGCCCGGCCCGCCGGCAGCGATCACCACATACTGGCGGCCATCCTTGCCGGTATAGGTCATAGGTCCCGCATCGGAAGAGGCAGGCATCCTGGTTTCCCAAAGCTTGCGGCCTGTGCGCGCGTCATGGGCGTAGAAATGATCGTCGGAAGCCGCCGCAAAGACGATACCGCCCCGCGTCACCAGGGTGGGGCCAATACTGGCCGCACCCATATCCTTGGCGCCGGGACCGACTTCGTCTTCCAGTGAACCCAGTGGCACGCGCCACGCGATCTTGCCCGACCCCAGATTGACGGCGACCAGTTCACCCTGAAGGCCGCCGTTGCAGCTGCGACCACCCTTGTCGTGGAAACGGACATTGCCGACATTGGAGTGAAGACCGCCATTGCCTTTGACCCCGTCGGACGTCGGCGTCACCGTGATCATGGTTGGCATATTGTCGACATTGGCGAAGGCCAGGCCGCGTTCCGGATCGATCGACACGCCGCCCCAATCCATGCCGCCGATGGCGCCGATGCTGTTGAGCGCCCAGACCCCGCCACCGACCGGCACCGAGAAAGGCCCGACATCCGAAAGCTTGCGCTCGTCGAACAGCGCCTTGCATTCTTCATTGGCCTGCGCCGACAACTGGCTCAGATGATCGCGCTTCACCGTCGCGGGGATCAGCGGCGGCGGCGAGATGGTGAAAGGCTGGGTGGGCGATGATTTCTCGCCCGGAATCTGGCTTTGCGCCACCGGCCGCTCTTCCCAGGGATGGATCGGCTTGCCGGTGGCCGCGTCCAGAATCCAGATCATCGCCTGCTTGGTGGGCTGCACCACCACCTTCACGCGCTTGCCGTCCTTGGTGACCGTCACCGGCGAGGCAGCGGCATTGGTGTCCAGATCGAAGATGCCGTGGTGCTGTTCCTGAAAGCGCCACTTGATCTTGCCGGTGCCCGCGTCGATCGCGACGGTGGACCCCGAGCCGGCATTGTCGCCCGGCCGCCAGATGCCGACATAGTCGGGACTGGGGGAATCGGTGGGGACATAGACCGTGCCGCTGGCGTCATCGAGCGTCATGTGACCCCAGCCGCCCATGCTGACGACACTGTCCGTCTCCGGTCCCCAACTGTCGCCGCCCGGTTCGCCTTTGCCCGGGATAACGCGCGCGGTCCACACCAGCTTGCCGGTGCGCAAGTCGTTTGCATGGGGATCGGCGGGCTGGGCCGGCGGCGGCAGGAAGCCGGTGGCGCCCATGGTGATGATCAGGTTCTTGTAGATGATGGGCGGCGAATTGGACTGAACGCCGCCGCCGATCTTTCCACCTTCGGCGGGATTGGGCAGGCCGATTTCCAGCCCGGTGACGGGCCAGTCCGACGACAGTTGGCCGGTCTTCAGGTCGTAGCCGAATATCCTGTGGCCCCAGACTGCGACGAGCCGGGGCTTCATCGTGCCGTCGCCGGCCCAATAGGCAAAGCTGCGGCGATTGAGTCCGGCGCCGACCGTGACGGGCGGCTTGGCGCGCCACACCAGCTTGCCGGTCTCCGGCTCCAGGGCGATCGCGTCGCCGCTTTGGCTTTCGGTAAGATAGAGAAGGCCGTCGATCAGCAGCGGCCTTGTTTCCCAGGTGCGCCCGAACTTGCCGCTGTCCCAGACCCAGACAGGCTTCAGCCCTGCCACATTGGCCGCGGTGACCTGATTCAGTGGCGAATAGTTCATGCGGGCGCCGCTGCCGCCCCAGTCCTTCCATTCGCTGGTCTGCGCCTGCGCCGCCGCCGCCAGACCGAAGGTCAACACCAACCCCGCTGCCCGTGATGCCCCGCGCCTGTTCATGGCCATCCCCAATTTTTGTGCAACCCGCCAAAACCTAGCACAATTTGCAGGCTCCCAAACCTGGTCTGCGCCAGTGGACTTCCCACCTCTTCTGAGGTGTCATGGTCTTTCATTACCGCCCGAGGTGATCTTGAAGCGCTATTTTCCGGCCCTGATTGCCGCCGCCATGATCCTGGGCGTGCTGACCGGATTTTTGATCAACAGCGATCTGCCGCCGGACCAGGCCAAGGCTGCCGCAGCTGGCCTGTCCATCATCACCGACCTGTTCCTGCGCCTGATCAAGATGATCATCGCGCCGCTGGTCTTTTCCACTCTGGTGGTGGGCATCGCCCATATGGAAGATTCCGCCGCCATCGGCCGCGTCGGGGTAAAGACCGTGGGCTGGTTTATGTTCGCCTCGCTGATCTCGCTGACCCTGGGGTTGATCCTGGTGCAGCTGCTGCAGCCTGGCGCGAGCCTGGCCCTGGCCTTGCCGCCGGCATCCGCCGACGCCGGCGTCGCGACCGCAAGCTTTTCGCTGAAGGACTTCATCACCCATCTGGTGCCGGCTTCCATCGTGGACGCCATGGCCCATAACGAGATCCTGCAGATCGTCGTGTTCTCGGTATTCGTGGGCTCGGCCGTGGCCGCGCTGGATGGCAAGGCGCCGATGATCCTCACCGCCTGTGAGCAACTGGCGGCGGTGATGCTGAAGATCACCGGCTATGTGATGGTGCTGGCGCCGCTGGTGGTGTTCGCGGCCCTGGCCTCCACCGTGGCGACCTCGGGGCTGGGCATCGTGCTGGTCTATGCCAAGTTCGTCGGCGGCTTCTACCTGGCGCTGGCGATCCTCTGCGCCATCCTGATCGGCTTTTCCGCGTTGGCTGTGGGGAGCAGGATCGGCGAATTGCTGCGCACCATCCGCGAGCCTTGGCTGCTGGCCTTTTCCACCGCCACCTCCGAGGCCGCCTATCCCGGCCTGCTGGCGGGCCTGCCAAAAT
>CANCMM010000213.1:0-4386 GCA_947379335.1 Alphaproteobacteria bacterium
TGTAGATACTGCAAATTCTTCGCAATCGCGATGGCCGGTATCACGCCCAGCAGCCCTTGCTGGCGCACTTACGCCCAGGCCCTTTTGCAGGACTCACGGACGGCCAGACTATTTGCGCGGAAGCGCAAAAGCCCAAAGCACCTGCCCGGCCATGCCGGCCACAAACTGCCGGCCCGCCACGCTGTAGGTCATCGGCGTGGCCCGCCAGCTGTCATTGGTGCGAAACCGGTAAAGGGTGCGACCTGATCTAGCGTCGACCGCCGCGAAATCGCCGCCCACTTCACCGTGGAACAGCAAGCCGCCGGCCGTGGTGAGGACACCGCTGTAGTTGGTTTCCTGCGGTCCCGGCATCGGCTTTTCCCAGACGATCTTGCCGGTCTCGATGTCGAGCGCCCGCACCAGGCGGATGCCGGCATCCGAAGGATCCGGATTGTTGCCGAAAATCCTGCCCTTGCTCCGATACACTCCACAATCTTCTGCCGCCATCAGATAGAAAAGCCTGGTCTGCGGATTGAAGGAGGCCGGATACCAGTTGGTGGCGCCGCGCACGCCTGGACAGGTCTTCGTGCCCGCCTCGGTCGGAACATTGCCGGGCACCAGATGCGCCTCGCCGGTCTTGGGATCAAAACCGTCGGCCCAGGTCATTTTCCGCACAAAGGGTTTGGCCAGCAGGAATTCGCCCGTGATGCGGTCCAGGACATAGAAAACACCGCTGCGCTGGGCCGACATCAGAAGTTTGCGCGGCTTGCCATTCCACACGGTGTCGGCCAGCACCATCGGCTCGGTCGCGTCCCAGTCATGGGTATCATAGGGCGTGAACTGGTAGTGCCATTTGAATTTTCCGGTAGCGGCATCCAGCGCGACGACGGAGTTTGTATAAAGGTTGGTACCGCCCCGTTCTGATGGGTCGGTATCAGGATAGGGATTGCCCACGGCCCAGTAGAGGGTTTGCGTTTCCGGATCATAGGAGCCGGTTTCCCACGTCGCGCCGCCGCCCGTCGCCAGCGCGCGCCCCACCCATGTCTCCGAAAGAGGTTCGCCCGGCTTGGGAATTGTATAGAAGCGCCATGCCTCTTTTCCCGTATTGGCGTGATACGCGACAACAAACCCGCGCATCGGGCTGTCACCGCCGGCTATGCCGGTGATGACCAGGTCGTTCACCACCATCACCGACGCGGACGTATAGACCTTGCCCTTCTCCGAAGCTTCCGCCAGCGGCTGGGTCCACATCACCGCGCCTGTCAGCCGGTTGAGGCACACCAGGTAGGCGTCATCGGATGTGTAGAACAGGCGGTCGCCGAGAATTCCGACCCCGCGATTGGGGCCGGCTGGCGGCGGCGTTTGATTGGCCCGCGGCCCGCGCGCGCCGGCGGCGCGCTGCACGCCCACCCCATTGGTGCGGGGTGTGCACCAGATGGCCAGGCCGGTTACGGCATCAAGGGCGCAGACCTGCGGTCCGCCCGTGACATACATGATGCCGCCCACCACGATCGGCTCGCCTTCCAGGCCGACGCCGCCGGGGACAAACGCCCATTGCGGCTGCAACTGCTTGACGTTCTGCACGGTGATCTGGGCCAGCGCACTATGGTGATTGCCGTCGCGCTTGCCGTTATAGGTCGCCCAGTCGCCGGGGCGCGGATGCATGACGGCATCGATATCGGATTGCGGGACGGGCGGAACATTGCCGCTCAGCACACCGGCGTTGATGCCGCCCAGCGTGCCGAGATATGCCAGCAAGTCCCGGCGCTCAGCGGCATTGCCGTGGAATTTCGGCATGACGGACTGCTTGTCCTGGACGATGGTGGAAATCGCCTCAATGGGGATCATGCGGAACTTGCCATCGAGCGTCTGCAAGGCGACCTCACGTTCGGTCCGCCGCCGCGCGAAGCCGCGAAGCTTCTCGCCAGATTTCAGCACGACATTCTGCATGGTCCACTGAAAGTCCGGGCAGAAGGCGTAGCCCGGGCAGATCGGCAAGGACTTCGTCCCCATCAGGGAGGTAGGATCATCCAGCCAATGCTCCAGCTCGGCCTTGGTGGTTCGCGCCGCGATGGCCGACAAATCGGGTCCGGATGATGCGCCCCTGCCCCGCACCATGTGGCACCCCGAGCATCCACCGGCGCCGTAAAAATATGCTTCGCCGGCCGCCACCTGTTCGGGAGGCGCGGATTGCAGTCCCGATATGTTCAAGGAATGAAGCCATGCGGCGAGCCTGCTGAGCTCGGCCTGGGGCAAATTCGGGAAAGGCGGCATGGCGCGCTGGCCGGTCCGGATGATGGCTTCGATGCCGCCCGCATCGAGCGTGCGCAGATGTGGATTGTCGATCAGCGCGGGAGCCCTGTCCCCGCCGCCGCCATTTTCACCGTGACAAGCGGCGCATGTCGAATTGAAGTCGCGGATAGCCTGAGCGGCCTCGCCGGCGCTGATGACGGGGGCCGGGGCCTGCGCTTCCTGGGCGGACACCTGAAAAAATAGCATCGCCGCGCCGGCGCACCCTACAAACACGGCAATCGCTGTTCTTTTCAAGGAAATCCTCATGGGGCAACTCAGGAAAGGCTTGGCTGCTCTGGTGCGCGCTTGATCCACTTGTACGCGGCGACGGAATTTTTCCAAAAGTACTTCTCGGCCGCCGCACGGCTTTTACCGGAAAAATACTCCCGGACCAGGGCAACCGTGTCAGGCACTTCCGAAACCCCCACGGCGTTCGGCCAGTCGCTGCCAAACACAACGCGATCTTCGCCAAAATAGGTCATCAACATGTCCAGGCGCTCGCGATGGGCTGCCAGGCCCGGCACGATGACGGGTGGTGGGCCCGGAGGGCGGGACTGCGCGGCTTGTTCTCCGGCCGCCGGTGCGGGCGCCGGCGGGGCGGAGCCGGGCGGACGAACCGGATGCACGATCTCGGACAATTTCGTCCAGATATTCTTGCGCTGCGAAATCTCTTTCAGGACCGTCTCGTACTCGGCCTGGTTTTCCGGCGAAGGATCGAACGCCGGCAAGTGATCCAGCACAATGCGCAAATCCGGAACCTTGTCATTGACCCGGACGGCGGCCTGCAGCAGCGCAATATTCTGGTTCGCCGTCTCCAGCACCAGATCGTGCTGGGCCAATAGCTTCAGGTTGTCGATGACCAGCGCATTGTCCGTCTGCTTGGGCAGGTCATATCTCCAGAGATTGCCGTAGCGGATGCCGCGGTACAGGGGATTTTTGGCAAACCGGTCAAGATACTCACCGAAGTCTGGTTTGTTCGGGTTCAGATTGCCGACCGTGCCGACCATCATCGGTTCGGGCTGGATGGTTTCGAGCACCCAGAGATTGTCCTCAAGCCAGGGGCTGGCGTCGACTTCGATCACGCCCACGATGCCCAGGGGCTTGGCGATCTTGGCGTACATGGACGGCAACGCAACGCCCCCGGGAAACGCCCGGCCGCCCTTATAGGGGGCGCCCTGCGGCCGGCTCCCATCGAACAGATGGATGTGACAGTCGATGATGGGGATATCGCCGACCGTCGCGGCCTGTGAAGGCGCGGTTGCCGCGAAACCGGCTGCGGCCGTTCCAGCGAGGAATTTTCTTCGACTGCAGGTCATTACGGGCCATCACGTTCTTGAGGCATGCGCGGAATGCGCCGGCCGCTTTGAACCGTCCCGGCGCGTTCCCTGTCTGTCAATGCAGCATTCCCCTGCCCTCTCTCATACTGAGAGGGCCACGCAACAAGCGGTAGAACCGCCTTATCCGCCGCCCACCCGGAATGCCACAGGCCTCTCGCCGCGCCGGGCCCGTGCCTGGATTTCAAGATAAGCGGCTTCGATGCCGCCGATAAACCGGTCCATGCCAAACACGGCTTTGCGGGCACTCGCCAGCCGCCCGCGTATGTCAGACAGACGGCCACGATCCCGGGCCAGCGACAAGGCGATGTCTTCGTATTCCCCGACGGTCGAAGCGACAAGTTCTTCCAACCCGGCATTTGCAAGAAAGCCGGCGCAAACCCGGGAGACAAAACTTTGCCCCCTCAGCGTCAGAACGGGAAGTCCGGCCCACAATGCATCGCTGGCTGTGGCGTGGGCGTTATAGGGATAGGTATCCAGAAACAGGTCGGCCTGCGCCTGGCGACCCAGATGGCGGGCAAAACTTTCCATCCGGCCTGCGAAATGAATGCGATGCGGGTCGATACCGCGCGCAACCGCCTCGCCGCAGAATCGTTCATTCATCGCCGGCGTGCCGTCGCGAAGCCAGAGCACACTGCCGGGCACAGACCGCAACAGCCGCATCCAGACGTCATACATCTGCGGCCTTATTTTGTGATTGGAATTGAAGCAGCAAAACACAAAGGCATCGGCGGGAAGCCCCAGTTCTGCTCGGCTGACCGCCTCCGGTTCCGGAAGCATG
>CANCMM010000214.1:0-4375 GCA_947379335.1 Alphaproteobacteria bacterium
ATGACATCCATGTCGGCGCGGGCGCCTTGGCGCGCGCGGGCGATCTGTTGAAGCCCCTCCTTTCGGCAAATGGGGCCAAAGGTGTCGTGCCGGTGGTGACCGATGAGCATGTCGCGAAAATTCACCTTCAGCCTTTGCTGGACGTGCTGTCCAAGTCCGGCATCGCCGCACGTCCGGTCGTGATGGCGCCCGGTGAAGTCTCCAAGAGCTTTGCGGGGCTGGAAAAACTCAGCAGCGCGCTGCTGGACATGGAAATCGACCGCAAGGGTCTGGTCATCGCGTTGGGCGGCGGGGTGATCGGCGACCTCACCGGCTTCGCCGCCGGTGTGCTGAAACGCGGCGTCGCCTTCGCGCAGATTCCCACCACACTCCTGGCCCAGGTGGATTCCTCGGTTGGCGGCAAGACGGCGATCAATGCGCCCCAGGGCAAGAACCTGATCGGTCTGTTCCACCAGCCGTGCCTCGTCATTGCCGATACCGCGCTGTTGTCCACCTTGCCCAGGCGCGAATTGCTGGCCGGTTATGCCGAAGTCGCCAAGTACGGCGCGCTGGGCGACGCAAAATTCTTCGAATGGCTGGAAGTGAACGGCGCCAAGGCGCTGGCCGGCGACAGCGCCGCCATGGTCGAAGCCGTCGCCCATTCCTGCAAGATGACAGCCGACATCGTGGCGCGCGACGAACGCGAGACCGGCGAGCGCGCCTTGCTCAACCTGGGCCACACCTTCGGCCATGCGCTGGAAGCCGCCACCGGATTTTCGGACCGTCTGATCCACGGCGAAGGCGTCGCCATCGGCATGGCGCTGGCTTTCCGCCTGTCGGTGAAGCTGGGCCTGTGTCCGGGCCAGGATTCCGAACGCTTCATCCGCCACCTCAAGGCCGTCGGCCTGCCCGCGTCCATTGCCGACATTCCGGGCAACCGTCCGGGCGTGGACGAACTGGTCGCCGCCATGGCCCATGACAAGAAAGTGACGGACTGCAAGCTGACCTTCATCCTGCTCAAGGGCCTGGGACAGGCTTTTGTCACCCGGGACGTGCCGCTGGACGCCGTAAAAGAGGTCCTGACGGAGAGCTGAATTCCGGCTATCATTACGGTCTTTTCACCGAGTACCGTCCCCATGCCTGCCGACACCAGCGCCGGAAGATGAGTTCCAACATCGTCGACCTGCTGCTTGCTGCCTTCCTCCTGGCCGCGAACGCCTTCTTCGTCGCCGCCGAGTTCGCGCTGGTCAAAGCGCGCGCCTTCCGCATTGACGCGCTTGTCGAGGAAAGCCGGATAGGCGCGCGGCTGGTGCAGAGCATCTTGCGTAACATCGAAGCCCATCTGGCCTGCTGCCAGCTCGGCATCACCATGGCCTCGCTGGGCCTGGGCTGGGTCGGTGAGCCCACGGTCGCCGCCCTGCTGAAGCCCGCGCTCGCGCCGCTCCATATGTCGGAGCCGGCGCTGCATTTCACCTCGTTCGTTGTCGGCTTCCTGGTTTTCTCGTCATTGCACATCGTCCTGGGTGAACAGGTGCCCAAAACCCTTGCCATCCGTGAACCAGAACCGGTGGCGCTGTGGATAGCCTATCCCCTGCGCGGCCTCTTCCTGCTTTTCTATCCCCTCAACTGGCTGCTCAACATGGCCTCGCGCTCGGTCCTGACCTTGCTGGGCGTCAAGGAAGCGCCGCACCATGACATCCTGACCGATGCCGAGATCGAGGGGCTGGTCGAGGTGTCTGCCGAACATGGCAAGATGGGAAGCGGTCAGGCGGGCTACATCCACAATGTCTTTCGCTTCGGCGAAATGGACATCTCCGACGTGATGGTCCACCGCACCGAAATGTTCACCATCAACGTCGAAGACCCACCGGCGGAGATCATGAGCGCGGTGCACAAGGCCGGTTATACGCGCGTGCCGCTGTGGCGCGACATGCCGGAGAACATCGTCGGCGTGCTGCACGTCAATCACCTGGCGCAGGCGCTGCTGCTGAAAAAGGGTGAGATGGGCAAGGTCGATATCGCGGCGCTGGCGAGCGAACCCTGGTTCGTGCCCGACACCACATCTCTTGAAGAACAGTTCAACGCCTTCCGCGCACGGCGCACCCATCTGGCGCTGGTGGTGGATGAATATGGCGCACTGATGGGTTTGGTCACGCCCGGCGACATCTTGTCGGAAATTCTCGGCGAGCTGCCTGATGAGCATCGCCTCCAGGCGCGGCCACTTGTGCGCGCCAGGCCCGACGGTTCCTATCTGGTGGACGGCACCGTGCCGGTGCGCGACCTGAACCGCGAACTGGGCTGGAGCCTGCCGGAAGACGACGCCACCACCATCGCCGGGCTGGTGATCTCCCAGTCCGGAACCATCCCGGATGTGGGCCAGCGTTTTGCCTACTTCGGATTCACGTTCGAAATCATGCGCCGCCAGCGTAACCAGATCACCGCAGTACGGGTGACTAAGGCTTCTTCGCCTCAGACGGTGTAAGCGCTGGAGCGTCCGGCGACCCGAGCGTTAGCGAGGGCCCGTCCGGCGCGACCATTCATGAATCAGCCCTTCGCCGTCTCCGACGGCGCAAGGGCCGACAGCGAAAAGGCGTGGACGGGACCGGCCAGTTCGTCCTTCAGCGCGGCATAGACGCGGCGCTGGCGCTCCACCCGGGACAGGCCTTCAAAGGCGTGCGCCACGATGCGGACCTGGAAATGGGTTTCCCCCATGCTGCCGTCGCCGCGCGTTGCCCCGGCATGCCCGGAATGGCGGGTGCTTTCATCCACCACCTCCAGGCCATCAGGCGCGAAAGCGGCAGTCAATTTGTCACGAATGGCGGCGGCAATGGTCATGGGGTGAAGTTCCCCTGCGCCGGGTGAAAGTCAAGCACTACGTTTTCTTGTCTTTTACGCTTTCAATCCCATAATTGTTCAATGGTTCAACCCCGCCCATCGCGCTTCAAAAGCGATATCCGCATCAAGCCCGGCAAGGCCAAGGCGGTGGAACCGGAAACGCGCATGTGCGAGGCGCCCGATTGCATCCGGCCCGGCGATTGCCGCGTCGCCAAGTCGCCCAAGAACCTGACCGAATATATCTGGTACTGCGCCGCCCATGCCCGCGCCCACAATGAGTCCTGGGACTATTTCAAGGGCATGGACAACAACGACATCCAGCGCTTCAAGGAAGAGGCCCTGACCGGCCACCGCCCCACCTGGCCCCTGGGCAAGCGCGGCGCCCGCGCCCGCATGGGCCAGACCCCGCTGGGCGGGGTGCGTGACAGCCATGCGATGTTTGCAGAGGACGGCGACGGCGCCGTGCGCCGTCCGGAGCGGCAATTGACGCGTCTTCAGATCGTGGCCATGGACACGATGCAGCTGGCCCATAACGCCACCTTGATCGAGATAAAGGCGCGGTATAAGGAACTTGTGAAGCGTTTTCATCCCGACGCGAATGGCGGCGACCGGGGCGCGGAAGAACGCCTGAAACAGGTCATCAAAGCCTATGGCGTGCTGCGCGCCTCCGGCCTCCTCACCTGACGGGCGCGACCCCGCGTACTCTTGCGGCGGACCCCGGACTGGATTGATGAGCACACACACAGAAACCCTGGATACCAACTCGGTCCCCGACACCACTGCGGATGCCGCATCGCTGTTCGGCATCAAGACCAAGATGAAAGTTCCCGCCTTCAAGAAGGGCGGCGAGCATGTGCCGGAGATCGACCCCGCCTATCGCTTCGACCGCGAAACCACGCTCGCCATCCTGGCGGGCTTTGCCTTCAACCGCCGCGTGATGATCCAAGGCTATCACGGCACCGGCAAGTCCACCCATATCGAACAGGTGGCGGCGCGGCTGAACTGGCCCTGCATCCGCATCAACCTGGACAGCCATGTCAGCCGCATCGACCTGATCGGCAAGGACGCCATCGTGCTGAAGGACGGCCAGCAGGTTACCGAGTTCCGCGAAGGCTTGTTGCCCTGGGCACTGCAGCGCCCCGTGGCGCTGGTGTTCGACGAGTATGACGCCGGCCGTCCCGATGTGATGTTCGTGATCCAGCGCGTGCTGGAAGTGTCGGGCCGCCTCACCTTGCTGGACCAGAACAAGGTGATCCATCCCCATCCCGCCTTCCGCCTGTTCGCCACCACCAACACCATCGGTCTGGGCGACACCACGGGCCTGTATCACGGCACACAGCAGATCAACCAGGGCCAGATGGACCGCTGGAGCATCGTCACCACGCTGAATTACCTGACGCATGATGCCGAAGAGGAAATCGTCTCGGCCAAGGTGCTCGTCGCATAGTGGCGAAGCCCGAAAATCCCTCCGAGCCTTTCAAGCGCGCCGTCTCCGTGGCGGTACGGTCGCTGGCGGGCGAGCCGGAGATGGAAGTCAGCTTCTCCAGCGAGCCGCCATCGC
>CANCMM010000215.1:0-4352 GCA_947379335.1 Alphaproteobacteria bacterium
ATCGGGCAACCCCATGAAGGCGCGGGCCTCTTGCGGGGTCATATCCATCTCAACCGTGACCTTCATTGCTCACACCTTTCCAGGGGTTTTGCGGGGCCCACTTTTCGATGTAAGTAACCCCGCCCCAAAAACATCACAGAAGCGGGCCGGCGGGAAGCATCCTTGCGCGCACCCTATGGAATGGAACGATGAGCTTGAAGAACGCCAGCAGCCCCTTTCTTCTTTCCCACAAGGACAGCCCGGTCCAGTGGCGCAGCTGGGGCCCCGAAGCCTTGGCCGAGGCCAAGAAGGCCGACAAGCCCATCCTGCTCTCCATGGGCTATGCGGGGTGCCATTGGTGCCATGTGCTGAACCGCGAGGGCTTCTCGGACGCGGCAATCGCCGCCCTGATCAACGACAACTTCATTCCCATCCTGGCCGACCGCGAGGAGCGTCCCGACCTGGACATGCTCTACCAGGGCGCTGCCGGCATCATGCAGCATCCGGGCGGCTGGCCGCTGAACATCTTCCTGACGCCTGAGGGCCTGCCCTGGTGGGTGACCGGCTATCAGCCGCCGACGGACCAGCCCGACAATCCCAGCTTCGGGCGTGTGGTCCGCGACTGCGCCGAGCTCTGGAAGAATGACCGCGCCCGCGCCGACAACACCGCCGGCCAGGTCAAGGCGGCGGTCGAGACCCTCTACAACCGCGACATGACCACCGGCCAGGAAAGCATGAACCTGGACCTGACGGCGCTGCGCATCGCCCAGCGCTATGACATTTTCTTCGGCGGCATGATGGGGGCGACCAAGTTCCTCAACCCGCTGCTGATCGAAGTGATGTGGCGCGCCTTCCTGCGCACCGGCACGCCCCAGTTCAGCCAGATCATCTTCACCACCCTGGACGGCATTCTGTTCGGCGGCGCCTATGACCATGTCGGCGGCGGCTTCTTCCGTCACAGCCTGGACGAGCGCTGGCTGGAGCCGGCCTTCGAGAAGATGCTCTACGACCAGGCGCAGATGATCGACCTGTGTGGTTCGGTCTGGCAGTTCAACCGCAACGAGCTGTGCCGCCAGCGCGTGACCGAAACCGTCACCTTCGTGCTGCGCGAGATGAAGGTGGGCGATGTCTTCGCCGCCTCCATTTCCTCCGGCTCCCATGTCGACGACGCCAAGTTCTACACCTGGAGCGAGGCGGAGATCGACGCCGCCCTGGTGGGCACCTCTCGGCCCGCTTCAAACAGGTCTATGGCATCACCCGCGACGGCAACATCATGGGCCGCAATCTGCCGCGCCGGCTGGGCAACCCGGTGCCGGCCAACGAAGCCGACGAGGCCTTGCTGGCCAAGCAGCGCGACATGCTGCTGACCGCGCGCGCCAAGCGCGCCGCGCCCACCCGCGACGAACGCGTGCTGGCGGACTGGAACGGCATGGCCATCGCGGCAATAGCCCGCGCCGGCATGGTGTTCGAAAAGCCCGAATGGATTGAAGCGGCGACCAAGGCGTTCGACGGCGTGGTCAAGCTGCTGGGCGACGGCGACCGCCTCTCCCACACCAAGGGCAGCGCCGGCATCGCCGACGATTATGCCGGCATGGCCCGCGCCGCCTTGCAGCTGTGGGAAGTGACCAATGACCAGCGCTTCATTGACCAGGCCAAGGCCTGGACCAAGGCGCTGGACGATCATTTCTGGAACAAGGACATCAACGGCTATTGCTTCTATGCCGACGATTCCGAGCAGTTGTTCGTGCGTCCGCGCATGCTGTTCGACAATCCCGCTCCCAGCGTCAACGGCACCATGCTGATCGTGCTGACCCGCCTGGCGCTGCTGACCGGCAGCACCGACTATATGGGCCGCTGCTCGCAGCTGGCCGTCACCTTCGGCAATGAAGCCAACCGCATGATCCAGGGATCGGGCGGCTACTTCGTGGGCTTCGAATATCTGGTCAACAGCCTGATGGTGGTGGTGATCGGCCACAAGGGCAATTCCAAAACCCAGGAACTGATCCGCGCCTTCTGGGGCAAGCCCGTGCCCAACGGCATGGTGTTGCAGATCGAGCCGGGCGAGCCCCTGCCGGCGCAGCATCCCGCCCACGGACGCGGCATGGAGGGTGGCCAGCCCACCGCTTACATCTGCCAGGCGGGCACCTGCTCCAACGGCTTCACCACCGCCGCGGCCTTGTCCGACGCCCTGACCCTGCCGCCGCAGTTGCGCGGCCAGCAACAGGTCCGCCAATGATCAAGGCCATCCGGTTCGAGAAAACCGGCGGCAGCGATGTGCTGCAATATGTCGATTACGATCTGCCCGCGCCGCCCGCGGGCCAGGTTCAGGTCAAGCACAGCGCCATCGGCGTCAACTTCATCGACACCTATCACCGCACCGGACTGTATCCGTTGCCGCTGCCGTCGGGCCTGGGCTCGGAAGCGGCCGGCACGGTGGCGGCCATCGGCGAAGGCGTTACCGGCTTTTCGGTCGGCGACCGCGTCGGTTATTCCAGCGGCGCGATTGGGTCTTATGCCGAAGCCAACAATGTCCCCGCTGCCAAGCTGGTGAAGCTGCCGGCCGGGATCAGCGACGAGACCGCCGCCGCGATCCTGCTGAAAGGCATGACGGCACAGTATCTGCTGCGCCAGATCCACCGCGTGGCCGCGGGCGAGACCATCGTGTTCCACGCCGCCGCCGGCGGCGTCGGCCAGATCGGCGTGCAATGGGCCAAGCACCTGGGCGCCACCGTGATCGGCACCACCACTTCGCCCCAGAAAGTCGCGCTGGCCAAAGCCAATGGCTGTTCCCATGTGCTGAATTCCAAGGATGCGGGCTGGGAAAAACAGGTGCGCGAGATCACCGGCGGCAAGGGCGTGCCGGTGGTTTATGACTCCATCGGCAAGGACACGTTCCTGGCCGGCCTGGATTGCTTGGCAAGCCGCGGCATCATGGTGACCTATGGCAATGCGAGCGGTCCGGTCGATCCCTTCTCGCCGGCGATCCTGGCGGCCAAGGGTTCGCTGTTCGTCACTCGCCCGACCCTGGCGCACTACACCAGCACCGCTGCTGAGCTTCAGGCCTGCGCCGACGACCTGTTCGCGGTGATTGCTTCGGGCGCGGTGAAGGTGGCGATCAATCAACGCTATGCCCTGAAGGATGCCGCCAAGGCGCATGATGCGCTGACCAGCAAGCAGACCACCGGCGCGACGATTCTTCTTCCCTGATCCGGCATCGGCATGGAATTTCTGTTCCAGCTCATCGTCGAACTTCTAGTCCAGCTTTTCGCTGAGATTGTGGTTGATGCGGGCTCGAACCTATTGAAGCGTCCCGATCACCGGATTGAAAATCCCATTTACTTAAGCGTGGGTTTCTTGGCCTGGGGCTTACTCGCAGGCGCAGTGAGCTTATGGCCCTTTCCCCGCGCATTTATCATCAGTCCAGATTTGCGCCTTTTGAATCTGCTGATAACGCCATTGATAGTTGGCGGACTGATGCTGGCTATTGGTAATGCCAAGGAAAAACGAGGGTACAGTCGCAGCAAGCTTGAGCGGTTCGGCTACGCTATTACCTTTGCGTTTGCGATGGCATTGGTCCGTCTCACCTTCACCAAATAGAAAAGGCCGGACTTGCGTCCGGCCTTTTATCTTTTGCCTGTCGGCAAATCCTACGTGTTCATGCTTTCGAAGAACTCGCTGTTGTTCTTCGCCGACTTCAACTTGTCGAGCAGGAACTCGATGGCGTCCACCGTGCCCATGGGCGACAGGATGCGGCGCAAGACATAGGTCTTGGCCAGCTGGCCCTTCTCGACCAACAGCTCGTCCTTGCGGGTGCCCGAGCGCATGATGTCGATGGCCGGGAACACGCGCTTGTCCGCCACCTTGCGGTCCAGGATGATTTCGCTGTTGCCGGTGCCCTTGAACTCTTCGAAAATCACTTCGTCCATGCGGCTGCCGGTATCGATCAGGGCGGTGGCGATGATGGTCAGCGAACCGCCTTCCTCGATATTGCGCGCCGCGCCGAAGAAGCGCTTGGGGCGCTGCAGGGCGTTGGCGTCGACGCCGCCGGTCAGCACCTTGCCGGACGACGGCACCACGGTGTTGTAGGCCCGGCCAAGGCGCGTGATGGAATCCAGCAGGATGATCACGTCGCGGCGATGCTCGACCAGGCGCTTGGCCTTTTCGATCACCATTTCGGCGACCTGCACGTGACGCGTCGCCGGCTCGTCGAAGGTCGAGGAAATCACCTCGCCCACCACGGTGCGTTGCATGTCGGTGACTTCTTCGGGCCGTTCGTCGATCAACAGCACGATCAGGAAGGCGTCGGGATGGTTGGCGGCGATGGCCTTGGCGATGTTCTGCAGGATCACCGTCTTGCCGGTGCGCGGCGGCGC
>CANCMM010000216.1:0-4351 GCA_947379335.1 Alphaproteobacteria bacterium
TCAATCCCTGGTTCCTGCCGCCGGGCGCCAAGGATGCCACCAGCTTCTATGACAACACGCCGCTGCGGCAGACACTGGAAGAGCTGGTGGATTTCAAGCGGCTGAACGAAGGCGATGTGCATTTCGCGGTGGGCGCGGTGCATGTGCTGACCGGCAATTACGTCTTTTTCGACAACCGCAAGGAAGAAATCCGCGTCGAGCATGTCCTGGCCAGTGGCGCTCTGCCGCCCGCCTTTCCCATGGTACAGATCGGCACCGATTATTTCTGGGACGGCGGCATCGTCTCCAACACACCGTTGCAGCATCTGCTGGCCCAGGATGACGGCGTGAATTCCCTGGTGTTCCAGGTCGACCTGTTCAGCGCCCGGGGCGACCTGCCCCGCACCATGTCGGACGTGCTGGGGCGGCAGAAGGACATCATGTATTCCTCGCGCACCCGCCAGGTGACCGACATGTTCGCGCGGCTGCAGCGCTGGAAAAGCCGCGCCTATGAAGCGCTGGTCAAAGTGCCCGAAGCGGATTTGACCGACGAACAGCGGGCGATGCGCGAGAAGCTGGCCGACTTGCCCCAGGCCACCATCCTGCAGCTGATCTACCAGCAGAAATCCTATGAGGGGAACGCCCGCGACTATGAATTCAGCGCCGATTCCATGCATGAACATTGGAAGAGCGGCCATGAGGACACGGTCCACACCCTGCAGCGCAAGGACTGGCTGAAGATGCCGCCCCCCAATGTCGGCGTCGTCACCCATGACGTGCACCGCGAAAATGAAGGCCGCTGAGGTTGCCCCTCCCCAATAGGGATGGCGGCGCGTCCATCGCCGCGCGGCTGGAGCGGTTGCCGGCCACGCGCGGTTTCTGGCGCCGCCTGACATGGCTGTCGCTGGGCGGCTTCTTCGAATTCTACGACCTGTTCCTGGCCGCCTATATCCAGCCCGGCCTGGTGAAGTCGGGCATCCTCACCACCACCACACCGGGCCTGTTCGGCACCACCGGCTTTGCCGGTTTCGTCGCTGCCTTCTTCAGCGGGCTGTTCGTGGGCACCGCCCTGTTCGGCTTTGTTGCCGACAAATTGGGGCGGCGGGTGATCTTCACCGGGTCGCTGCTGTGGTACGCCGCCGCCTCGCTGGTGATGGCGTTCCAGCAGGATGCCTTCGATCTCAACCTGTGGCGCTTCATCTGCGGCATCGGCATTGGCGTCGAATTGGTGACCATCGACACCTACATCGCCGAACTGGCGCCGCCGGGGATGCGCGCCCGCGCCTTTGCCGTGTCCAACATCATCCAGTTCTCCGCCATTCCGCTGGCCGCGCTTCTGGGCTGGCTGCTGGTGCCGCATGTGGTGCTGGGGCTGGATGGCTGGCGTTTTGTGGTGATGGCCGGATCGGTGGGCGCCGTGCTGGCCTGGTTCGTGCGCGCGCGCCTGCCCGAAAGCCCGCGCTGGCTGGCGAGCCATGGCCGCTCCGCCGAAGCCGAGGCCATCGTCGAAGCCTGGGAAGTGGAAGCGCGGCTGGAAGGCGCGGAGTTGCCTGAGCCCGGGGAGGTCCGCACCGAGCAGGGCAAGGGCAGCTTCCGTGAGATCTGGCGGCGGCCCTATCTGGGCCGCACCGTCATGCTGATCGTCTTCAATGTCTTTCAGGCGGCGGGCTATTACGGCTTTGCCAGCTGGGTGCCGGCGCTGCTGGTGTCCAGCGGCATCTCGGTGACCAAATCCCTGGGCTACACCTTCATCATCGCCATTTCCGCGCCGTTCGGGCCGGCGCTGGGCCTGCTGTTCGACCGGTGGGAGCGCAAATGGGTGGTGATGGGCGCCGCCCTGGCCATTGCGGCAGCGGGACTGGCCTTCACCCAGGCGCATGCAATGCTCGCGGTCATCGCCTGCGGTGTGTCGCTGACCCTGGCCAACAACATCATGTCGTTTGCCTATCACGGCTATCAGCCCGAGCTGTTCCCTACCCGGGTGCGGGCACAGGCGGTGGGCTTTGTCTATTCCTTCTCGCGGCTTTCCACCGTGTTCAGCGCCTTTGTCATCGCCGCCATCCTGCGTGAGTTCGGCGCGGCAGGCGTGTTCGTCTTCATCGCCGGCTGCATGGCCATCGTGGCGGTGGTGATCGGGACCTTCGGGCCGCGCACGCGTGACTTGCCGCTGGAACAGATATCGCAATAGACGCTTGTGGAGATACATATGGCCCGCATCAACTTCATCGAACTGCCTGCCAAAGACCTTTCCGCCGCGAAAGATTTCTATTCCGGGGTTTTCGGCTGGTCCTTGACCGATTTTGGTCCGAGCTATTCCTGCACCATGACGGGTGACGTCGACCTGGGTCTTCAGGGCGATGGCAGCGAAGCGACCGCAGGCCCCCTGGCCGTCATCGCGGTTGAAAATCTGGAGGAAGTGCTGGAGGCGGTTGTGAAGGCGGGCGGAAAGATCACCAGGCCGATTTTTGGATTTCCCGGCGGCCGCCGGTTCCAGTTTCTAGACCCGAACGGCAACGAACTGGCCGTACTGAAGGCGGATTAGCAGATGAGCAGCAGGAAAATGATCGGAATTTCCCTGATGGTGGCGCTGGGTGGCGCCTTCATCGCTTGGAACCTTCAGGTGGCGTCCTCGACGACGCAGATGATCGTCAGCGGGTTGCTGGCGGGTTTGATCTTCGCGGCCTGGCGTTTCCTGGTCTGGCAACCCCCGCAAAAAAAATGAACTACCGCCACGGCTATCATGCAGGGAATTTCGCCGATGTGGTCAAGCACATCGCGCTGGTGGCGATCCTGCAGCACCTCAAGAAGAAGGACGCGGCCTTCGCCGTGCTGGACAGCCATGCCGGGCGCGGACGCTACGATCTGACCGGCGAGCAGGCGGGCAAGACCGGCGAGGCCAGGAACGGCATCGCCCGGTTGAATGGCTTGTCAGGGCCGATGCCCGAAGCACTTGCCACCTATTTGTCGCTGGCGCGGCAAAGTCATGCCTATCCCGGCTCGCCCCTGATTGCCGCCCAGCTGCTGCGGGGCCAGGACCGGCTGACCGCGATCGAGAAGCATCCGGAAGAATTCGCGGTTCTCAAAGATGTGCTGATGCCGTTCCGCGGCGCCACGGTCGAGAATGGCGATGGTTATGCGCGGAGCATCAAGCTGCTGCCGCCACCGGCGCGGCGCGGGCTGGTGCTGATGGATCCACCCTTTGAGTCGCCGGACGAGTTTTCCGCCCTGGCGAAGGCGCTGCGCGAGGGCGTGCGCAAATTCGCCACCGGCATTTTCCTGGCCTGGTATCCCATCAAGTCGCAGGCCGAAGCCGACGGTTTCACCGGCGAAGTGCTGGCGGGCGGCATCGCCAAGGCGTTGGTGGTCGACACCAAAATCACCGCGCCGGAGGGCAAGCTTGGCCGGGCGGGACTGTTGGTCATCAATCCGCCATACGGCTTTGCGGCGGTCATGCAGGACACCGCCAGGGTCATTGCATCAAGGCTCGATACGGCCGTTACCGTGCAGTGGATCACTGGTTCGGAGTAGTTTTTTCCCGGTAAATCCAAGGCATCCGGACCCTCGTAAATTGACCGCAACAGCGGGTCTGACTAGTCTCTCGCCATAGGAGTGGGACATGGGCAAAAAAGTCTTCATCAGTCATTCGAGCAAGGACTCGAAGACCGCCACGGCGATCTGCACGGCGCTTGAAGCGCGCGGTCATGAATGCTGGATGTCGTCGCGCGACATCAAGCCGGGCGAGAATTTCCAGGGCACCATCGTGCGCGCCATCCGCGAGGCCGGCGTCATGGTGCTGGTGTTCTCCGCCAACGCCAACAACTCCGACGAGATCAAGAAGGAAATGGCGCTGGCCAGCCAGTCCAAGAAGATGGTCATCCCGGTCCGCGCCGAAGACGTGCTGCCATCCGAAGACTTCACCTATGAACTGGCGACCCGCCAATGGATCGACATGTTCGTCGACTGGGAAAAGGCCATCGAGGCCCTGAGCAGCCAGGTGGGTGCAGCGTCGCCCAAGACGGACACCGGCGTGCGGCCGGATGTCGTGGTTGCGCCTCCCATGGCCCGCAAGAGCAACGCCCCGATCGTCGCCGTCATCGTCGCCTTGTTGCTGGCGGGCGGCGCGGCGGCCTATTGGTCGTCGCACAAATCGGCGCCTGCGCCGACTGTGGTGACCAGCGCGTCCCCGGCGCCTGCCGCTGCCGCCACACCGATCGCGCAGCCGCAAGCTGCACCTGAGTCTGGTTCAAACGTCCAGCTGGAAAGCCAGTTGTGGGATTCGGTCAAGAACAGCAACGACGTCTCGGTGGTGCAGTCCTACCTGGACAAGTATCCGGGCGGCACTTTCACGGCGGTGGCCAAGGCTCGGCTGGAG
>CANCMM010000217.1:0-4338 GCA_947379335.1 Alphaproteobacteria bacterium
TGGCCCATGCCGGCGTGGAACAGGATTTCACCTACGTCTCGACCGCGGGTGGGGCATTCCTGGAATGGCTGGAAGGCAAGTCCCTGCCCGGCGTAGACGCATTGACTGTTAAATAAGAGCGGCAAATAGAGAGTGACGATGAACCTGGATGAATTGAACAAGATTGCCCACAAGATGGTCGCGCCCGGCAAGGGCATCCTGGCGGCCGATGAATCCACCGGCACCATCCAGAAGCGCTTCGACAAGATTGGCGTCGAGAACAACGAGGACAATCGCCGCGACTATCGCGAACTGTTGTTCCGCACCGGCACGGCAATGAAGCAGCATATCGGCGGCGTCATCCTGTTCGACGAGACCATCCGCCAGAAGGCCAAGGACGGCACGCCGCTGGTCAAGCTGATCGAAGCCGCGGGCTCGGTGCCGGGCATCAAGGTGGACAAGGGCGCCAAGCCGCTGGCCGACGCGCCCAGCGAGACCATCACCGAAGGCCTGGACGGCTTGCGCGAGCGCTTTGTCGAGTATCACAAGCTGGGTGCGCGCTTTGCGAAGTGGCGCGGCGTTTACGAGATCGGCCAGGACGGCCAGGGCATGGGCACGCCCAGCCACAACGCCATCCATGCCAATGCGCACGCCCTGGCCCGCTATGCGGCGCTGGCGCAGGAAAACGGCATCGTGCCGATCGTCGAGCCGGAACTGCTGATGGACGGCGCCCACACCATCGAGGCCTGCGAAGGCGTCACCGAATGGATCCTGAAAGAAGTCTTCCAGGAGCTTTTTTACGCCGGCGTGAAGCTGGAAGGCATGATCCTGAAGCCCAACATGGTGGTGCCGGGCAAGAAGTGCCCCAAGCAGAACAGCGTGGACGACGTCGCGGAACGCACCCTCAAGGTTCTGAAGCGCTGCGTGCCGAGCGCCGTGCCGGGCATCGCTTTCCTGTCGGGCGGCCAGTCGGACGAGGAAGCCACCGCACATCTGTCGGCCATGAACGCCATCGGCAATCTGCCCTGGGCGCTGACCTTCTCCTATGGCCGCGCCCTGCAAGCCGCGCCGCAGGCCGCCTGGTCCGGCAAGGCGGACAATGTCGCCAAGGCGCAGGCCGCCTTCGCCCATCGCGCCCTGATGAATTCGCTGGCCTCGCTGGGCAAGTGGAAACTTGCCGACGAAAAGAAAGCCGCTTGAGCGACTGCCGCCTCTATCTGATTTCGCCGCCGAAGCTCTCGGCGGCGAATTTTTTGGTCCCGCTGCAGGAAGCGCTCGCCGGCGGCGATGTCGCGTCTTTCCAGCTGCGGCTGAAAGATGTGAGCGACGATGAAATTCGGCGCGCCACCGACACCTTGCGTCCCGTGGTGCAGGCCGCCGGCACCGCCTTCATCCTCAATGACCGCCCCGACCTGGCCGCCGAACTGGGCTGCGACGGCGTGCATGTCGGCCAGGAAGACGCGTCTTATGACCAGGCGCGCGCCGCCCTGCCAAACGGCATTGTCGGCGTCACCTGCCATGACAGCCGACATTTGGCGATGGAAGCGGCCGAAGCCGGCGCCGACTATGTCGCCTTTGGCGCCTTCTTCCCCACCCGGACCAAGGAGCCCAAGACCCAGGCGGATATCGAATTGCTGCGCTGGTGGGGCGAGATGATGGTGGTGCCGTGCGTCGCCATCGGCGGCATCACGGTGCAGAATGCCCCGGCGCTGGTCGCGGCGGGCGCCGACTTCCTCGCCGTCTCGGCCAGTGTGTGGGAGCACGCCGACGGCCCGCGCGAAGCGGTGCGCCAGTTCAACGCGCTGTTCGCATGATTGAGCGGTTGCTCGGTTTTACATTCCTGGGCGTGCTGGTCGCCTATGCCGTCAATCTTGCCGCCGACTGGATCCATGCCCGCCTATTCGCAGAGTCGCTCTGGTTCCAGACCCATTGGTACATCCCCTTCGTGATCGTGCCCGTAGCCGCGCTGCTGGTCCTGGGCTTCGCCTGCGGCCTCTTCCGGCCATCCGGCCCGCGCTGGGCCGATGGCGTGGCCCTTATGGTTATTGCCCTGCTGGTCTATTGCACCCTGGGCGCGGGCTATTCCTGCTGGCATTACTGTTTCTAGACTGCTATCACCCCGGCGCTGTTTGAACCTGCTGAACCTTCACCCGCGCCCCGAGGAGGGGCGATTCCCATGTCCAAGATCACCGGCAATGAAATCAGTCCCGGCACCCTGATCAATTACGAAGGCGGCCTGTGGATCGCGGTGAAGACCGTCAAGGTAAAGCCCGGCAAGGGCGGCGCCTACAACCAGGTCGAACTCAAAAACATCACCACCGGCACCAAGCTGAACCAGCGCTTCCGCTCCGACGAAGCGGTGGACGAAGCCATCCTGGACAAGAAGGACTTCCAGTTCCTCTACGCCAATGACGACATGCTCACCTTCATGGACATGGAGAATTACGAGCAGATCGAACTGGCGGTGGATTTCGTGGGCGAGGACCAGGCCAAGTTCCTGCAGGACGGCATGAAGACCCTGGTGAACCTGTATGACGGCAGGCCGATCGGCATCAAGCTGCCGGTGCAGGTGACCCTGATGGTGGCCGAGGCCGATCCGGTGATGAAGGGCGGCACCGCCGCTCCGTCCTACAAGACCGCCGTGCTGGAGAATGGCCTGAAGATCCAGGTGCCGCCCTTCATCGGCGCGGGTGAACGCATCATCGTCGCTACCGAAGACGGCTCTTACGTGCGCAGGGCGGAATAACCATGGCTTATATTTCTCCTGCCCTGAACGTGATGATCGCCGCCGCCCGCAAAGCCGGCCGCCCGCTGGTGCGCGACTTCAACGAGCTGGAAAATCTCCAGATCTCGATGAAGGGGCCCGCCGACTTCGTCACATCCGCCGACAAGCGCACCGAAAAGATCCTGATCGAGGAATTGTCCAAGGCCCGTCCCGGCTATGGTTTCCTGGGCGAGGAAGGCGGCGCCGTGAAGGGCGCCGACACCACCCACCGTTTTATCATCGATCCGATCGATGGCACCACCAACTTCATGCACGGCATTCCGCATTTCGCCATCTCCATCGGGCTGGAGCGCGAAGGCCAGATGGTGTCGGGCGTGATCTACAATCCCGTCACCGACGATCTCTACACCGCCGAGAAGGGCCATGGCGCCTATCTCAACAACAAGCGGTTGCGCGTCGCCGCCCGCAAGGAACTGGCGCCGTCGGTGATCGCCACCGGCCTGCCGTTCCTGGGAAAAGAAGGCCATGCCCGCGCCGCCGCGGAAATGGCCGAGGTGATGAACGTCACCGCCGGCATCCGCCGCTTCGGTTCGGCTTCGCTGGACCTGGCCTATGTCGCGGCCGGACGTTTCGACGGCTTCTGGGAACACAGTCTGCAGTCCTGGGACATCGCGGCGGGCATCGTGCTGGTGCGCGAAGCGGGCGGCATGATCACCGACCTGCGCGGCGGCGCCGAGATGCTGACCCAGGGCACCGTGCTGGCGGCCAACGAGAACCTGCACCCGCAGCTTCTCAAGCTGCTCAAGGGTACCAAGCCGGCTTAACGCACCGCGCCGGCGCGATTTTCCACCACGACGTCGCTGACTTTCGCCGTCAGGACATTGGCCGGCAGGTGGGAGACAAATCCCACGCCGGCATAGAAAGGCCCGCTGGTCTTGAAGGTGACAGGTGCGCCTTCCGGATGCAGCTTCTCGCCCTGCCAGCTGATCCAGAGCTGGAACTGATCGCCCTTCTTCTCGATGCCGAAGCGAGTGGGATGGAAGGTCTGCGGCCCCTGCTCCGCCGTTCCCGCACGCGGCTGCCGCATCGAGCGGTACTCGATGTCGGTCATCGGGCCGGTCTTCTCGGCCCGCCAGGCAATATGCACCATGCCGTTGCCATGCTGGGCCGCCATGATCTGGCGGCTGTCGTCATCCAGGCTGTCGCGAATGACCAGCGCCACCTTGCGGTCATGGAAGTCGTCGATATTGGGCCAGCTCACCGTGCCGGCCAGCGAGACATCGCCGCTCATCTTCTTCCAGAGATAATGAAACTCGTCGCGCTGGTACCAGATGTTATAGCCGGCGGAATTGATGGTGTAGGTGCCGCCCGTCTCGCTGGCGCTGCCCGGCGCCAAAGGGCCGCCGATATCGGTCTGCGCCTCGAACTGGCCGATGGCGGCGCCGGCTGCGACGGAAGGACGATGGAAATCCAGTGGCGGCGGGACCTGCTTGTGGGTGGCCGATCCCGGCAACGCCCAGTCCGGCACATCCACGCCGGGCGGGGCCGGCGGCGGCACCAGCGATTGGGCCAAGGCCGGTGTGGCCAGCAGCAGAAGGCCGAACAAATGAATGCGCATGGGACCCCTCCTTCTT
>CANCMM010000218.1:0-4335 GCA_947379335.1 Alphaproteobacteria bacterium
CCGATCACGGTGATCCTGCCGATCCCATCGGTGAAAAGCTGCGGTTCCATTGATCCTGTAGCCCCAAACGGCGTTATTCCGCCTTCCTCGCTTCAAGAAGCAGGCCAGCGCGCTTAAGGTTAAAGGGCGCCGCTCAGTCGGCGCGCTAATTGGCAACCGTGCGCCGGATCTGCGGTTTGACCTTGGCGGGGAAGGTCGCGGCCAGGAACTGGGTCACCTGCACCATCGCTTTATTGACGGTGGCGGCATCGGGCGCATCCTTGCGGAAGAACTGATGCCCCACATCCGGATAGATCGCGATCTGGGCCGGCACGCCCTTGGCCTTGAGCGCGTCGTAAAGCCTCTGTGCCTGCTTGGGCGAGACTTCGGTATCGGCGGCGCCATGCTGGATCAAAAAGGGCGGCGCATTCTCCGACACAAAGCTCAGGGGCGATGCCAGCTTCACCACACCCGGCGCGCAGGCGGACGGCTCGCATCCCAGATAGCGGCCTTCGGGGCTGGTTCCGGCGGAGGCGGAGGTGAAACCTTCGCTCGCGGGCTTGCCGCCGTCGGCCGCCAGGGCACCCAGGTCGGTGGGCCCGTACCAGTCGATCACCGCTTCGGCGCAGTTGCTGGGCGCGTCGCGGCCCACTTCGCCTTCGGGTTCAAAGCGCGGCACGCCGCAGGTGACGCCGGCCATGGCCGCCAGCTGTCCGCCGCTTGAGGCGCCCCACACCGCAAGCCGCGTGGGATCGCCGTTGAAGCTGGCGGCAGACCTGCGCATCCAGCGGATGGCGGCTTTCACATCCTGCAGCGCGGCGGGAAAGCGCGCTTCCTGCGACAGGCGATAATTGATGCTGGCCACCACATAGCCCTGGGCCGCCAGGCCTGCGAGCGCGCGGGGCAAATCGGTGAAGGCGCGGGCGGTGCGGGAGTCGCCATTGTTCCAGCTGCCGCCATGCACGAACACAACTATTGGCGCCGGCACGTTCTGCGTGCGCGGGGTGTAGAGATCCAGGGTCAGGGGCCGGAAGCCGGGCACAGTGGCATAGGGAATGTCGAAGGTGGCGGTGACGCCATCGGCGAAGGACAGCGGCGGCGGTTGATATTGCGGACGCGGCGATGGCGCGGGCGGCGCATCAGGCGCTGGTAACCGCTGCGCCACCGGCTCGGCCACCGATTCCGTAAGTGTGCTGCGGATTTCGGGCCGGGGGATCGGCACGGGCACCGGCTCGCTCAGGCTGGTGCGCACCACCGGCACGGTGCGGGCATCCGCCGGCGCGGGCTGGGTGGGGGTCTTGGGCGCGGGTGCGAAAAGTTGGGGCGCGTCCTGACCCCAGACCGCCGACGCGGTCAGGCCCAAAGCCAGACATCCCACCCCAAGCCACCGCATGGCGTTCCCTCGAATCGCAGCCGACACTTTACAATAGAGGTGTTCCGGCGGCCCGACTTGTGATGGACTGAGGTTACAGAAAATTCACAACAGGGGAAACCACCATGAAGACCAAGCAGCTTTTGCTGGCCGGGCTCGCCATCGCCGCCCTGGCCTATACACCCGTCAGCGCGCAGGTTCAGCCCAACGCGCCAGCCTTTGCGCCGGGTACCTTCCCGGCCATGCCTACCAAGCCGACCCGCACCGGCAAGCATCTCAACCGCATCATCGACATGTGGCTGAAGGGCCAGCCCGTCTATTACGCCCAGCTGGAAGCCGCCGGCTATGAAGACGGCAAGCGCATGGCCAACACCAAGGCCGACTACATCACCTATGAGATGGAGCATGGCGCGCTGGACTTCCACGAGCTGCGCGAATTCATGCGCGGCCTGAAGGAAGTCGGCACCCGTACCGGCCATCCCACCGTGCCGGTGATCGTGACTTTGCCCATCCAGGGCACTGCCGATGTGGTGCGCGCCAATGCCTGGATGATCCAGCAGGCGCTGGCGGCCGGCGCGCACGGCATCCTGCTGTGCAACGCCGAAAGCCCCGAAGCGGCCAAGATCATGGTCGAAGCGGCGCGCTATCCCTTTGCGCCGGTCGTGCCCGGCCTCAACCAGGGCTTTCGCGGCAATGGCAGCCAGGCCTATGCCTCCAAGATCTGGGGCCTGACACCGCAGGAATATCTGCAGCGCGCCGAACCCTGGCCGCTCAATCCCGATGGCGAAATCATTCTCGGCGTGAAGATCGAAAATCCCCGCGCCGACGCCAATGTGGAATCCACCGTGCGAGTGCCGGGCATCGCCTTTGCCGAATGGGGCCCGGGCGATCACGGCTTCTATCTGGTGGGCAATCCGGCCACGGCGGGCGGGCGGGGCGACATGCAGCCCAACATGGTGGCGGTGCGCCGGCGCGTGCTGGATGCCACCAAGGCGGCGAATATCAAGTTCCTCAATGCCTGCAACGAAGCCAATGTGATCGACCAGCTCAAGGACGGGGTGATGATCTGCACCGGCGGCGACAGTCCGGCCGCCGACAAGGGCCGCGCCTTCACCAAGCGGACCGATCCCCTGTGATCTGAAACAAAGTGATCTGAACCAAAATGGTGCCCCCGCGTTGAAGCGCGGGGGCATCTTTCTTATCTTGGCATCATGCGTCTCGACGATCTTCGACCTTCCGACAATGTGGACGACCGCCGCGGCGAGGATTACGGCGGTGGTGGCTTTGGCGGCCGCGGCATCGTGTTCGGCGGCGGCGGGCTGGGGCTGGTCGTCGTCCTGATCTCGCTGTTCTTCGGGGTGGACCCGTCACAGCTGTTGAATGGCGGCCCGGCGCCGCAGCCGCAGGTCCGGCACGAGACCGGACCGCGCAGCGATGACGCCGATTATGATTTTGCCCGCAGGGTCATCGGCTCGGCCGAAGATGTCTGGCAGCCATTGATGCAGCAGCAGGGCGTCCGTTTCACGTACGCCACCTTCACCGCTTATGACGACGCCACGCCGACCGGCTGCGGCACCGGCCAGTCATCCGCAGGGCCATTCTATTGCCCGGGCGACCAGCACATCTATCTGGACCTCGCGTTCTTCAACGAACTCAGCCAGCGCTTCGGCGTGTCCGGCCAGTTCGCCCGCGCTTATGTCATCGCCCATGAATATGGTCATCACATCCAGGACCTGATGGGCACGATGGACCGGCGCGGTTCGATGGGGTCCTATGGTCCGCAGCGCGGTGCCGACAGCGACTCCGTGCGCACCGAGCTGCAGGCGGATTGCTATGCGGGCGTTTGGGCTTTTCATGCCAACCAGCAGTTCAGCATCCTGCAGAATGGTGACTTGGACGGCGCGCTCAAGGCCGCCTCCTCGGTGGGCGACGACACGCTGCAAAAGGAAAACCGTGGCTACGTCGTGCCTGATTCCTTCACGCACGGCACCAGCGCCCAGCGGGTGCGCTGGTTTCAGCGCGGCCTGGAAGGTGGGCGGATAGACGCCTGCGACACTTTTTCGGCGCGCGGGCTTTAACCCACGCACCCATCAAGGGACATTGAGGGCCAGCATGTCGTCCACCGCCTTGGCATCATTCTGGTCCAGCGGCATGAACTCCAGCCCGATCTTGCCCTTGTAACCAGCGGCGCGCACGGCGCGCAGCAGGTTGGCATGGTTGATCTCGCCGGTGCCCGGCTGGTGGCGGCCCGGCACATCGCCAATCTGCACATGGGCCACTTGATCGGCGCCGGCGTTGAACTTTTCGATCAGATCGCCGTCTTCCAGCTGCATATGATAGAAATCCCAGAGCAGCTTCACGCGCGGTGAATTCACCGAGCGCACCATCGGCAGCGCCGGCTGCGAGCCGTTCAGCAGATGGTTGAGGTGATTGACCCGGTTGAAGGGTTCCACCAGCGCGGTGACGCCGGCCGCTTCCAGCATCGGCGCCATGCGCATCAGCTCGGCGGTATAGCCGGCCAGCTGCGCTTCGCGCGTCATGCCGTCCACCAGCGCATGGCCGGTAACGGTGAACTGGGTGCAGTTCAGCACCCGCGCATCGGCGATGGCCTGTTCCGTGACTTTCAGCAGCGCGGGAATATTCGCCGGGTCGGCGAAGTTGGGCCAGGATGGCGCGAACTGGGTGAGGGAGAGGCCATTGTCATCTGCCAGCTTGCGCCAGGCCGCGGCGGTGCCACCCTTGTTGCCGCGGTCCACCGTCCAATATTCGATGGACGTGAAGCCCAGCTTTTTGGCCAGCGCAAAGCGCTGTTCGAACGGTACCTGCTTGAACCAGGTATCCAGGTTGACGGCATAACCCGACAGACCTTCGGTGACATTGCGGCTTTTGGCGTTCGCGCCTTGTGCGGCACGGCTTGCCGCCGCCGCGCCCAGCACAAGCCTGCGGCTGGGCCCGCTCATGGCTTCTTCCGGAAGCGGGTGATG
>CANCMM010000219.1:0-4317 GCA_947379335.1 Alphaproteobacteria bacterium
GTCTCGCCCAAGCAGGCACAGAAGCTTTACGACGCGCTCAAGGCCAAGGGCGTGCCGGCCCAGATCGCGATCTATCCGGATGTGGGGCATCAGTTCTTCCGCAAGGATGCGCCCGATGCCGCCACCGTCAATAAAGCGATGGTCCAGGTGACCCAGTTCCTGGCCGCAACTTTCCCCGCCAAGGTCAAACCGCAGATCCGGCGCACCGTTGCCAATTAGGGGCGCCAACTAGGCAGCGCCCTTTAACCTTAAGCGTGCTGGCCTGCTTCTTGAAGCGACCCATACGGAATAACGCCGTTTGGGGCTATAGGATCAATGGAACCGCAGCTTTTCACCGATGGGATCGGCAGGATCACCGTGATCGGCGGGGTCGTGCGTCTCGATATGGTGACCTATTCCCCAAATGAGACAGATGCGACCGGCCGGCCGCGCCAGGTCTTCACCCAGCGCATCGTAATGGGAACCGACGCCTTCCTGCGCTCCTCCGAGAAGATCGTGGAGATCGTGCAGCAACTGACCCAGGCCATGACGGCCAGGCCTGCCCAAGCGCCCGCTTCCCAACCGACACGGCCCACGGCCCAGCCGGCGGCACCCACCCCGGCGCCCGTGGCCGTTGCACAACCGCCCGCTCCGCGGGGCGAGCCGCCTTATGTCACCGGCCCGCTGTTTCCCGCAGCGCCCGCCGAACAACCTCCGAAAGCACCCTTTCCGTGAGCGATATCCGCAACACGGCCAAGATCGAGCCGCAGGCGTCCGCCTCTGACGCGCCCGACAAGCATGACAGCGGCGTCCGCGCTTTGTCGGCCGTGGCGCGGCATTACCAGCTGGACTGGAGCCTGCAGCGCCTGACCCACAAATACGTCAAGGAGCGCGAGCCCGACGCCAAGGAGCTTGTGCGCATCGCCCGCGCCGAAGGCCTGAAGGCCAGCGCCGAACGCACCAACTGGAAATACCTGCAGAAGCTTCAGAAGCTGGCGCCGTTCCTGGTGCGCCTGGATACCGGCGGCTACTTCGTGGTGCTGAAGGTCGGCGAAGCGGCCGGCCCCGACCAGATCATCCTGTTCAATCCCAAGATGCCGCAAGCCAACCTGTTCCCGGTGGCCAAGGACAAGTTCATCGCGCATTGGACCGGCGAGATCATCCTGCTCAAGCGCGTCTACAAGCTTGGCGAGGAAGGACGGCGTTTCGGCCTGTCCTGGTTCGGTCCCGAATTCTGGAAACAGCGCGCCCTGCTGCGCAACGTCGTCATCGCCGCCCTGGCCATGCATGTGCTGGCCCTGGCCGTTCCCATTTTCTTCCAGATCGTGATCGACCGCGTGCTGGTTTATCTCAGTGACGCGACCCTGGCCGTGATCGGGGTCGGCGTGGTGCTGGCTATCCTGTTCGACGCCACCTTCAGCTGGCTGCGCGGCTATTTCGTGCTGCGCACCGCCAGCCGCATCGACATTCGCCTGGCGCGCACCACCTTCCGCCATTTGATGAACCTGCCCATCAGCTATTTCGACACCAGCCGCGCCGGTGTCGTTACCAAGCACATGCAGCAGGGCACCCAGATCCGCGAATTCCTCACCGGGCGGCTGCTCGGCACCCTGCTCGACCTGCCGGCGCTGCTGGTCTTCCTGCCGCTGATGATCTGGTACTCGCCCACCCTGACCGCCGTGGTGCTGGGGGTAACCGCGATCCTGGGCGCGCTGATCGCCCTGATGCTGAAGCCTTACCGCACCCGGCTGCGCCACCTCTACCAGGCCGAGGCCACGCGTCAATCGCTGCTGGTGGAAAGCGTGCACGGCATGCGCACCGTCAAGTCGCTGAACCTCGAGCCGCGCCGCGAAGAGGCCTGGGACAATGCCGCCGCCGATTCGGTGAACACCTATGTCCAGGTGGGCAAGATCAGCCTGGCGGCCAATACGCTTTCCTCCTTCATCGAAAAGGCGCTCAGCGTCACCATCGTCTGTGTCGGCGCCTTCCTGGTGTTCGGCGGCGCGCTCACCGTCGGCGGCCTGGTGGCTTTCAACATGCTGTCGAGCCGCGTGATCTCGCCAGTGCTGCAGCTGATCGGCCTGCTCAACAACTATCAGGAAGTCATGATGTCGGTGGAGATGCTGGGCGAGATCATGAACCGTCCCGGCGAAAACAGCGGCCAGCGCGGCCTGACGCCGGCTATCGCCGGCGCCATCGAGTTCGACAAGGTCACCTTCCGCTATCCGGGCACCGAGAAGCCGGCGCTCAAAGACGTGTCGCTGAAGATTCCCGCCGGCGCCATGATCGGCATCGTGGGCCGCAGCGGTTCGGGCAAGACCACGCTGTCGGCCCTGCTGCAGGGCCTGCACCCGATCACCGAAGGCGCCATCCGCATCGACGGTCACAATATCCGCGACATCGACCTGGGCTACCTGCGCAGCCAGAATGGCGTGGTGCCGCAGGAGCCGTTCCTGTTCCGCGGCTCCATCAAGGACAATATCCGCATGGGCGAGCCCACCGCGTCTTATGAAGACGTGGTGCGGGCGGCGCGCATGGCAGGCGCCGACGAGTTCATCCAGCAACTGCCCAAGCGCTACGACACCGACCTGGAAGAAGGCGCCGTCAACCTGTCGGGCGGGCAGAAACAGCGCATCTCCATCGCCCGCGCTTTGCTGCGCCAGCCGCGCATCATCATCTTCGACGAAGCGACCAGCGCACTGGACCCGGAGAGCGAGGCCGTGGTGGTCAAGAACCTGAAGGAAATCGCCAAGGGCCGCACCACCATCGTGATCTCCCATCGCCTCGCCACCATCCGCGACGCCGACGCCATCCTGGTACTGGACAATGGCATGCTGAACGATGTCGGCAGCCACGCCCAGCTCCTGCAGCGCAACTTCGTCTACAACCAGTTGTGGAACCAGCAGCATACGGGTGCGGCATGAGCGACGCACCCTCCCCCGTCAAGCAACAGCGGGCCAATGACAATTTCCGCAGCGACCCGCGCCTGGACCGCACCACCAACGAATTCCAGTCCGATGCCGCCGCCATAGAAGAAGCGCCGGTGCCGATCTCGGCCCATGCCGCGCTGTGGATCGTGCTGATCCTGCTGACCACCGCGGTGCTGTGGTCGGTGATCGGCACGGTGGACCGCATCGTGGTGGCCCCGGGCAAGATCGCCACCCGCACGCCCATGCTGGTGATGCAGCCTTTCAGCACCTCCAAGGTCATCGAGATCGCGGTCAAGCCGGGCGATCATGTCGTCAAGGGCCAGGTGCTGGTGCGTTTCGATCCGGCCTTCGCCAATGCCGATGTCAATTCGCTGCAGCAGAAGATCGCGTCTCTCACAGCCCAGACCCAGCGGCTGGAAGCCCAGCTCAGCGGCGCGCCCTTCACCGCCGGTCCCGAGGACGGGCCCGAGCGCAACACCCAGGGCCAGATCTACCAGCAGGAAATGAGCGACTTCCAGGCCGAGGTCAGCCAGCGCGACAGCCGGCTGGCGCAGGTCGAATCCGCGATCCGCACCGACGAAAACTCGATCCCCGGCATCCAGCAGCAGCTCGGCATGGCCCAGCGCGTGGTGGACATGCAGGAACGGTTGCGCCAGCAAAAGGCCGCCGCGACATTGGACGTGATGCGGGCCCAGAGCGCGCTGATCGATTCCCAGCTTCGATTGCGCAACACCGCCGGCGACCGCGACAAGCAGATCGCCTCACGCGCCGAGACCCAGCATGAACGCCAGGCCTACCTGCAGAAGTGGCGCAGCGATCACAATCAGGAACTGGTCAAGGCGCGGCAGGACCTGTCGGAAGCGACCGAGAACATGAACAAGGCGAGCCGCATGCACGAGCTGACCGAACTGGTCGCGCCGGTGGACGGCGTGATCCAGCAGGTCGCCGACCGGTCTGTGGGCTCGGTGCTGCGCGAAGCCGAAACCCTTGTCACCATCGTGCCGGATGGCGCCGACCTCTATGTCGAAGCCAATGTGCCCTCGCGCGATGTGTCTTACCTGAAACTCGGCGACACGGTGCGCGTGAAGCTGGAAGCCTATCCGTTCCAGCGCTTCGGCACCGTCAGCGGTGTGCTCACCGTGCTCAGTCCCGATTCGCTGCCCATCAAGGAAGGCGATGACGGCTCCAAGCTGGTCTATCACGCCCAGGTGAAGCTGAACGATTCGGCAGGACGCATGGCGTCCCGCCACATCTATCTCAAGCCGGGCCTTGTCGCTTCGGCCGAAATCAAGACCGGCACGCGCACCATTGCGTCCTACATGCTGGATCCGGTGCTACGCATCGGCGACGAGAGCCTGCGCGAACCGTAGCGCAAGGCCTTAAAGCGTACGGCCGGCATCACAACCGG
>CANCMM010000220.1:0-4300 GCA_947379335.1 Alphaproteobacteria bacterium
GTCAAGGTTTCGGCAGCGGTGAGAAAAGGATAATAGCGCGGCGTTTCGATCATCGCGCCGATGGCGCGGCGGATCTGGGCGCTGCCGGGACGCCCACCCAGTATGGTGAGGTCACCGCCGCCGGGCCGCAGCAGATCAAGACACAGCCGGAAGAAGGTGCTTTTGCCCGCGCCATTGGCGCCCAGGATGCCATAGACGCCGCCCTGCGGAATCGAAAGCGACAAGCGGTCCAGCGCCGTCACAGCGCCGAACCGCTTGCTCAAACCCTGCGCTTCAATCAGCGCATTCAGAGTTCGCCCCGCCGCTGCAGCATCTGCGACAGGAAATCGACTTCCTGGCGGAACAGCGGATCCTCATCAATCAAGGCTTCGATGCGGCGGCAGGCATGCAGCACCGTGGTGTGGTCGCGGCCCCCGAAACGGCGCCCGATTTCGGGCAGGGAACGGGTGGTCAGCTTGCGCGACAGGTACATGGCGACCTGGCGCGGACGGGCGACCCGGCGGGCGCGCTGGGGCGAATGGAAGTCCTTCACGTCCAGCTTGTAGAACTCGGCGGTCTTTTTCTGGATGTCCTCGATGGAGGTCTTGGCGCCGGGGCCGGCGCGCAGGCCCACCGCTTCCTCGGCGGTCTCCAGGGTCACCGGCTTCTTGGTCAGGTCGGCATAGGTCGCCAGCTTGGTGAACACCCCGATCAGCTCGCGTGGGGACGCATCGTCCATGTCGGCGATGCGTTCCAGCACGCTTTCGGGCAGCACCACTTCGGGCTTGTGGCGGGTGAACTCGGTGGCGCGGGACTTCAGGATCGCCAGCCGCGTGTCGCGGTCCGGCTTGTCCAGGCCCACACACAAGCCCCCGGCCAGGCGCGATTTGACGTCGGCGCCCAGGCCTTCCAGTGCCTGCGGGGGGCGGTCGGCGGCGATCACCACCCGGCGGCGCAAATCCGCAAAGGCGTTGACGGTGTAGAGGAACTCCGACGCCGTGGCGGCCGAGCGGCAAATATGCTGCAAATCGTCGATGATCAGCACTTCGGCGGTGCGCAGCTCTTCCTTGAACGCGAGCGTGTCCTTGCGATAGAGCGCGCCCAGGAAGTGGCGCATGAAGTCTTCGGCGCGCAGGAAAAGCGTGCGCTTGCCGCGCTTGCGGAATTCCAGCGCCGCGGCGTTCAGCAGATGGGTTTTGCCGAAGCCGAAACCGCCATGAATGTAGAGCAGCGGAATGTCGGCTTGCTGGCCGTCGGCGAAGCTGCGCGCAGCGCCATGACCGAACTGGTTGGCGGCACCGGGAATGAAGCTGTCAAACGTCTGCTGCGGATGCAGCATGCGGTTCCACAACCCCTTGTCGTCCTCATTGGCGCGGCTTTCGCTGCGCGGCGAGATGTAGGACACGTTGGTGGGATTTTCGCCCAGGCCCTGGTGCTGGGCTTCGCGCGGAACGGCGCCGCCGATGACGGGGGCCGGCGTGGCGCTGATCACGATGGCCAGCGAGGTGGGCCGGAAACCCTCTGCCACAAAGGCTTTTTCGATGCGGCCGACATAATGGTTGGCCACCCAGTTGCGCACAAAAGGCTTGGCGGCGCCGATCTTCAGGTCATCGCTGTCAAAAGATTCCAGGTTCAGCGGCCCGATCCAGGCGTCGAACACCGGATCGCCCAGCTCGCGGCGCATGCGTTCGCGCACCGCCGCCCATGCCGCGCGCCAGTCCGGTATCGATTTTCCTGCTTGCACCATGTCACTACCCATTTTCGTTGTTCACGTTCCGGCACGTATTCGTGTCCGGTATTCCAAAGCCCTGGCCCTATCCTTGGCGCCAGGGAAGATTTTCTGCTTTCCAGCCATTGTGATTGCCGCGATGGCCTTCATCATCGGCATCGCCTTCAAACCCGCCCGCGATATTGAACGCCTGGGCGAAGCCCGCCTCGGTGAGGGCGATCGCCGCGGCGCGGGAGCGCGCGCCCGAGCGGCACAGCAGCATCACGGGCGCGCCAGGATCAGCCAGCGCCTGGCCGGCCTCGATCACAAAGCCCGGATTGCGCGCCCCGGAAGGAAAGCTCTGCCATTCGATGCAATGGACCTGGCGGCCCAGCGCCGAAAGGTCAGGCAGGCCGACAAAGTTCCATTCCGCCATGGTGCGCACATCCACCAGTTGGGCCTTGGGGTCCGCCTGGAGACGCGCCCAGGCCTCGGTGGCGCTGATATCGCCGGCATATGGGGAAGAGGAGGGAGGAGCCATGCTTGCGCCTGAGAGACAATTCGAGGGAGGCCGGGGTCATCGCCCAGCACAAAACGTCAAAAATTGAAGGATTTAGAGACTGCTATGTTTTCGGTCAGCGCCGAAAAGCTTCCAGTCCATGCTGAATACTTCAGTTTTACTTATCGAAGTCTTCAACATGCCCGTGCCCGCCCCAACCGTTGGTTAAGATACGCTCAGCTTGAACCGACTCACAAGGGAATAAACTGCGAACAAATTGCCTGATTCGAAAAAAATTTCGCTTTTGTGAATGACGCTAAATGGTTGTGACGTATACGGAAAATGACGCTTTGCGATCAAGCTTTTTTGAATCAGTCACTTAGGCGCTTAATCGTCCGTGTTGCGCCGCGAAATACCACCGCTGGATGACATTCAGCACACGGACAAATAAAAAAGGCCCGGAATTGCTTCCGGACCTTAATCTGCACTTGAATCCGCAAGGATTCCAGCATGTTCGTTATTTTGACAGTTTCGAGACCCGCTTGGTCAGGCGCGAAACCTTGCGCGAGCCGGTGTTCTTGTGGAGCACCCCTTTGGACACGCCGCGCATGATTTCCGGCTCGGCGGCCTTCAGGGCGGCCAGGGCGGCCTTGCTGTCGCCCGAGGCGATGGCTTCTTCCACCTTGCGGATAAAGCCGCGCACGCGGGTTTTGCGCGCCGTATTGATGGCGGTGCGCTTGGCCGTGGTGCGGACGCGCTTCTTGGCGGAGGCGATATTGGGCATGGAAAGTCCTTGGGAATTGCCGAAAAGAGGGCGCGTATAGCCCCGGATGGCCCTTAGGTCAACGAAAACCGGCTTTTGGGCCTACTTGTCCTGAAAGCCGGGTTTCCGCTTCTCCGAAAAGGCCGCCATGCCTTCCTTCTGGTCGGCAGTGGCGAACATGGCGTGGAACAGCCGCCGCTCGAAATGCAGGCCCTCGGCCAGGGTGGTTTCCTGGGCGCGGTTCACCGCCTCCTTTACCATCTGGAGGGCGGGCGAGGACTGGGCGGCGATCTTCTGGGCCGCCTTCAGGGCCTCATCCAGCAGCATGTCGGCCGGCACCACCCGGGCCGCGACCCCGCAGCTTTCGGCTTCCGCCGCATCCATGGTCCGGCCCGTCAGGCACAGATCCATCGCCTTGGACTTGCCGACGATCCGGGTCAGGCGCTGGCTGCCGCCCAGGCCCGGCATGATGCCAAGGGTGATTTCCGGCTGGCCGAAACGGGCGGTGTCGGTGGCGATGATGAAGTCGCAGGCCAGCGCCAGCTCGCAGCCGCCGCCCAAGGCGTGGCCGGCCACCGCGGCGATAATGGGCTTCTTGATCCTGGCGATGCGATCGAACTGGTTGCCGAACAGGTTTTCCCGGTACATGTCGGAATAGCTTTTGGGCGCCATCTCCTTGATGTCGGCGCCGGCGGCAAAGGCGCGTTCGCTGCCGGTGATGATCATGCAGCGGACTTCGGTGCCCGCATCCCAGGCTTCCAGCGCGTCCGCCAATTCGTTGAGCAGCGCCGTGTTCAGCGCATTCAGGGCATCGGGGCGGTTCAGGGTGGCGATGCCGACCGAACCGTTCACTTCCGTCTTGATGTTCATGCGTCTCTCACGTCTGGCACTTGGGACAATAGAAGGTGGAGCGGCCCGCCTGCACGATGCGCTTGACGGTGCCCTTGCAGCCCAGTTTGCACGGTTTTCCCTCGCGGCCATAGACCAGGAAATGATGCTGGAAATTGCCCGGATCGCCGGTGGCCTGGGCATGGTCGCGCAAGGTCGAGCCGCCGGCGGCGATGGCGTCTTTCAGCACCTTCTTGATGGCGGTGACCAGCGGCGCCAGCCGATCCTTCTTGATGGAGCCTGCCAGCCGCTTGGGCGAGATTTTCGAACGGAACAAGGCTTCGCAAACATAGATGTTGCCCAGCCCCGCGATCAGCCGCTGATCCAGCAGCGCCGACTTGATGGGCGTCTTCTTGCCGTCCAGCGCCTGGGTCAGGTAGGCGGTGTTGAACTTGCCGGACAATGGCTCGATGCCGATGTCTTTGAACAGCTTGTCCTGTTCGATCGTCTTGGTATCGACCAA
>CANCMM010000221.1:0-4300 GCA_947379335.1 Alphaproteobacteria bacterium
GAATCCGCAGCCCGCCGCGAGTTGGCTGAAGGCTATTTTCTGGACAGCGAGACGTTGCGCCGTGACCTGGAACTGTATGTGCCGCAGGGCGCGGAACTGTCGGATGTACGCCTGTCACCGCTGTGCGCCGAGGAATTTTCCGGCCTGCCGCCGGCCTTTATCCATACCGGTCAGTTCGATCCCTTTGGCGACGAAGGCGAGGACTATGCCCAGAAGCTGGGCGGGTTCGGCGTGCCGGTGCATGGCCGCGCCCATCCCGGCATGATCCATTACTTCTATTGCATGCCGCGCATGATTCCGTACGCCAACGAGGCGATGCGCATTATCGGTTCAGAAATCCGCTATGCCGTGAAACTGCCCCAGCTTGAGCGACGGGTTCACAGACGGATCAGGCCAGAACTGATCCGGGCATAAACGTCGCTATCCAGCTTCGCATAGCCGGCGCCGCAATCGGCCAGCAGCGTATCGGTGATGACGGACGGATCGAAACCTTCCTGCGCCAGCAGCTGCTTTTTCTGCTTGAAGGTCTCGGTCAGGGCCAGGCTGTCCACGATGCGCAGGAACACGGGCCGCGCATAGGCGGGCAGGCGCAGCGCCATATGGGCGCGGAAATGTTCGGGATTGAAACCGTCTTCCACTTTCAGCGCCGCCATGCCGCACTTGCCGCTCTGGCCCGGCACAACCACGCCATAGATATTGACTGCCTTGACGCCGGGGGCTGACGCCGCCGCGGCCGCGACTTCGGTGGTGGCGACATTCTCGCCCTTCCAGCGGAAGGTGTCGCCGATCCGGTCCACAAAATAGAAGAAGCCTTGCGCGTCCTGGCGCATCAAATCGCCGCTGCGCACCCAGGCATCGCCGGGCGCGAACACGTCGCGCAGGACCTTCTTTTCGGTGGCGGCCGCATCGGTATAGCCCTCGAAGCGCGCTGCGCCGCCCGCGATTTTGCCGATGGCCTCACCGCTTTCGCCGCGCGCCACGGCGCGGCACAAGCCATCCGCGCCGCGTTTCGGCAGGCCCGTTTCGTCGTCAAATTGCACGATGGCGGTGGGGAAGCGGTGCGCCAGGAAGGGCGGGATTCGCCCGATGGAACCGGTGCGGCCCTCGACATTGTAGAGCGAGAAATTGCCTTCGGTGGCGGCATAGAATTCCAGGATCTGGGGGATGGCGAAACGGTTCTGGAAGGCTTCCCACACATCGCCCGACAATCCGTTACCGACTGCCAGGCGCAGCTTGTGTTCCGGAACTTCGTCTTCACCGGCCAGCAAATAGCGGCACAATTCGCCGATATACTGGAAGATGGTGGCGCCGCTGTCGGCGACATCGCGCCAGAAGGCGCGGGCGGAGAATTTTTCGCGCAGGATGACCGCGCCGCCGCCCAGCAGCACCGCGCCTGACGCCACCACCCCGCCCACGCTGTGATACATCGGCAAGCAGTTGTAGAGCCGGTCGTCGGGCCCCGCGCCAGTCATGCCGGCGAACCAATGAGTCCAGCTCATCACCCGGCGATGGCCGACATGGGCGGCCTTGGGCAAGCCGGTGGTGCCGGAGGTATAAATCAGAAGGGCGCGGTCGTTCAGCGTGACGTCGCGATCATGTGCCAACGCGTCACCGGAAAAGCCTTCCAGCAGCCGCGAAAAGGCTTCGCCATAGTGCCAAAGCTGCGCCGTGGTGGTCAGGCCGCTGCTCCAGCATTCGGCGGCGATAATATGGGTGGGCGCGGCCACGGCGATGCAATGACCCAGCGCCTCGCCCTTCAGGTTGGTGTTCAGCAGCGCCACGATGCCGCCGATGGCGGTGATGCCCAGCCAGATGGCCAGGTAGTCGGGGCAATTTGGCAGCAGCAGGCAGACCGTGTCGCCCTTGCGGATATTCTGCGCCAGCGCCCAGCGCGACACCTGGTTGATGCGCGCTGCCAGCCGGGCATGGGAAAATGTCTCGTTCGCAGCGATCAGCGCCGGGGCTTCGCCGAAGCGCGCGCCCAGTTCCTGGATCACGGCCGGCAGGATGCGCGTGGGCGCGTCCTCGATCTTCGCTGTCATTTCCAGCGCGCGCAGCCAGGCCTTGGAAGCGGACGGACCCTTGCGGGCCAGGGGAAGGGTCATCTCGTGTCTCAAATTGAAACGGGCGAAGAAATCTGTTCCCGCAAGATTAGCCCGCCTTGCATGGAAACCGCGTTAACGCACACCCCGCCGCGTGGAGCATTGCGCCGAGATTTTGTTAATCCCCGAAGGGCTAGAATGCGCCTCGTTATCCGGGGCCTTTATGCGCGACGAGACACTGGCACTGCACGCCGGCTTTGACGCCGATCCCGCCACGCGGGCGGTGGCGGTACCGATTTATCAAACGGTTGCCTATCAGTTCGATTCCGCCGACCAGGGCGCAGCCCTGTTCAACCTGGAAGAGGAAGGCTATCGCTACAGCCGCATCGCCAATCCGACAGTGGCGGTGCTGGAAGAACGCGTCGCGGCGCTGGAAGGCGCGGCCGGCGCGCTGGCAACGGCGAGCGGCCAGGCGGCGCTGTATTACGCGCTGGCGAACGTGGCGCAGACCGGACAGAACATCGTCTCCACTCCGCAGCTTTACGGCACCACCCATACCCTGTTGCACAGCGTGCTGCCGGGCCAGGGTGTGGAGGGGCGCTTTGCCGCCGGCGACAGCGCCGATGCGCTGGCCGCCTGCATCGACGACAACACCCGCGCGGTGTTCTGCGAAACGGTCGGCAACCCGGCCGGCAATATCTGCGACATCGAAGCTATCGCCCGCATGGCGCATGCCAGGGGCATTCCCCTGATCGTGGACAATACCGTGGCGACGCCGGTGCTGCTCAAGCCCGCCGAGCACGGCGCCGACATCATCGTGCACTCGCTGACCAAGTTCATGGGCGGCCACGGCGCCGCCATGGGCGGCATGGTGGTTGATGCCGGCAAGTTCGACTGGATGGCCAACAAGGCGCGCTTCCCGCAGTTCACCACCCCGGATCATTCCTATCACGGCCTGGTCTATGCCGAGCGCTTTGGCAACAAGGCGTTCATCGCCCGCGCCCGCAGCGTCTATCAGCGCACCACCGGCGCCATCCTGTCACCCATGAGCGCGTTCCTTCTGTTGCAGGGTATCGAAACGGTGAGCCTGCGCATCGAGCGCCATGTCGAGAATGCCAAGGTTGTCGCCGATTTCCTGCGCGCCGATGGCCGTGTGTCCTGGGTGAATTACGCCGGCTTCCCCGACAGCCCCTATCACGCGCTGGCCAGGAAATATCTGGGCGGCCGGGTGCCGTCTTTGCTGACCTTCGGCGTGGAAGGCGGCTTCGAGGCGGGCAAGAATTTCTATGACGCGCTGGGCCTGATCAAGCGGCTGGTCAATATCGGCGACGCCAAGTCGCTGGCCTGCCATCCCGCCTCCACCACCCATCGCCAGATGCCGCAAGCCGAACAGCGCAAGGCCGGCGTGACGCCGGAAACCATCCGCCTGTCCATCGGTATCGAGCATCGCGACGACATCATTGCCGACCTGGACCAGGCGCTCGCGGCCGCGGCCCAGGGCAAAAAGAGGATCGCGCGATGAGCCGTGTCGAACAATTCCTGCTGGGCGGCGGCCACAACCGCACCGCCATCCATGTCGGGCTGGTCAACAACATGCCCGATGCGGCGCTGCGCGCCACCGAACTGCAATTTGCCCGCCTGCTCAAGGCGTCGGCCGGTACATTGGACGTGCGGCTGCGCCTTTTCTCGCTGGCTTCGATCCCGCGCAGCGAAGAAACCCGCGCGCGCATGGCCGGTTTCTATGACGATGCCGGTTTCCTGCAGGCCGCCAATATCGACGCTCTGATCGTCACCGGCGCCCAGCCCGGCGCCTCGGACCTGCGCGGTGAGCCCTATTGGGCCGAACTGGCGCATCTGATCGACTGGGCCGAAATCGGTACCATCTCCACTTTGTTCTCGTGCCTGGCCGCGCACGCGGCGGTGTTGCACCTGGACGGCATCGCACGCCGTCCGCTGAAGAAGAAGCTTTCCGGCGTCTATGACAGCACCCGGGTCGAGGACGATCCTTTGTTCTTCAACACCGCGCCGGCCGTGCCGGTGCCCCATTCACGCCGCAACGACATCGCCGAAAGCGATCTGGTGGCCAAGGGCTATCGCGTGCTGTCGCATCTGGAGAACGGCCAAACCGACATCTTCACCCGCGAACCACCGGGCCAGAGTCGCTTTGTCTTCTTCCAGGGCCATCCCGAATATGATCCGGGCACTTTGGGCCGCGAATATCTGCGTGACATGGGCCGCTTCCTGCGCGGTGAAAGCAC
>CANCMM010000222.1:0-4299 GCA_947379335.1 Alphaproteobacteria bacterium
AATACACCGCCGCGGTCCAGTCCGGCGCGGTCAGCCTGTTGTCCAACCTGGAACAGGTTCGCTATTCCCGCATCTATTCTGCCACCGGAGAATATTTCCAGGCCGAAAAGAGCGAGCAGGCGGCCTGGGCTGATCTGCGCATGCTGGAACTTCACCCGGCGGCCACGCCGGTGCTGGACGGGCTGTTGCGCAGCGCCTTGCAAAAGGCGCGCAACGCCCGGTGGCAGACCGAAATTTCGGCGCGGGTTGCCTGAACGGACGCAGCCGCGCTTGGAATCGAGGCCAGCAAAAAAGCCCGCTTCCCCCAGGCATCGGCCTGCATCTCCCTGAATACCACTCGGGAGGAAGGCGAAAAGCTGGTGGTCAAGGGGCGCCCCGGAAATTTCTCCTACGACGAACCGTAATGCCATGAGCGACGTCGCCGACATTCGGGACCCCGAGGAACCTCCGATGGAAATCCACAAGCCCAAAAGTGGACGCTCACGAATGACCGCTATTGGCGCAAAGCGGACATTGAGCTGACCAGGGAGGAATGGCCGCTTTTGGGAAAAGCGGACACTCGTCGGGAGCAGACAAGGAGCGCTGGAGTGCGAAATATCATAACCTAGCCCGTCAGCAATGGGCTGATGAGGCGGCGGGAGGGTTGGCATGCAGGAGACCTGTATGCCCACTGATCAGACCGTGCACGCTCCCAATGGCCGTCCGTGGAATAAGGGCCAGCTAATCGGCCAAAAACGCCCTCTCAAGCCTAAGGACGTATGGGCCATCCGTGTCAGACTGGAACTTCATGGCAGCCGACGAGATGTAGCGCTCTTCGATCTGGCGATTGATAGCAAGCTTCGAGCCTGCGACTTAGTTCGTCTCAGGATTCAGGATGTTTACGTTGGATCGCGAGCGCGCGAAAGAGCCACTGTCGTCCAGAAGAAGACCGGCCGACCTGTGCAATTTGAGATCAGCCTGCAAACGCGAAGTGCGCTCGAAGCACTGCTACAATCGACCAACCAAATTTACGGGGATTATCTCTTTCCCAGCAGGTTCCAGGCTAAGGATCATTTGTCGATCCGTCAGTACGCGCGACTGGTTCACAAATGGGTGGAAGAGGCCGGTCTGGACACCGTTGTATATGGCACTCACTCCATGCGTCGGACAAAGGCTGCCCAGATTTATCGGAAGACCGGCAATCTTCGCGCCGTCCAACTCCTGCTGGGCCATACTAAGCTGGAAAGCACCGTTCGCTATCTCGGGATTGAGGTTGATGACGCTCTTAGCTTGTCTGAGCAGGTGGAAATCTGATCGGAGCAACGGGGCGGGCGCGCGCCCTGCCCTGCTCTAGTCGCGTCACCAATGGGCAATTTGGCGGCGCCTTACCGAGGCCAAGTTCGTCCTAATTATCCCTGTTCTTGTCGAGCACATTCCCTGTTCAGCCGGCAATATTCCCTGTTCTCCCCGCCAGGGAATTTGGCAATAAATACTTGAAATTGCTGCGGTATTAACAAGCCTGCAGCCGATATTGGGTCAAAAAGCCGAAATTTCCCTGTTATTTCCCTGATAAACAGGGAATTGGAGGCAGAGACTGGTTAGATCAGCACTGCCACCACAGCCAGTTTTATCCCGATAGCCCCCGGGCCTTCGGTGATTGCGTCGCACCCCGTCAACGTTAGACTTGCCATCTGGCAAGAACCCAAAAGGGACTTGGCCGAAGAGGCGCGTGAACGCACACCTTCGAAAGGGCGGAATAAACTGCGATGCTGGACTTCGATCATGTCATCGCGCCGCTGACGCGGGACCGGTTCCTTGCGGACTTTTGGAACAAGTCGTTCCTGGTCGCAAAGGGCACGGCGGGCCGCTTTTCCGGTCTGCTTGGCTGGGACGAGCTCAACGCAATCCTGGAACAACATCGTCTCCACCCGCCGCGGTTCCGGTTGCTCCATGAGGGGCGCAATATCGAAACCTTCCGCTACACGACGCTGAGCGCGGACGGCATACCGCGACTGAACGCCGGCAAGCTCGCCGCTTGCCTCTCGGCCGGTGCGACACTGGTATTGGACTGCATGGAGGAATTGGCGCCCAGGGTAAGCCAGCTGGCGTCCTCGTTTCGGGACGCGCTTCATGCCAGCACCCACGTCAACCTCTATGCGGGCTGGCATAAGCAGAAAGGTCTCGATCTGCATTTCGACGCCCAGGACATCATGGTCCTGCAAGTGTCGGGACGGAAGCGCTGGCAGGTTTATCGGCCGACGCGGCTGAACCCGCTGCCCGATGACGAAGAAGCGCCGCCCAAGCCGGTAGACCCTCCTGTGTGGGATGGCATGCTGGAGGACGGCGACATGCTCTATATCCCGCGCGGATGGTGGCATGTGGCCTTTCCGGTCGGCGAGCCAAGCCTGCATCTGACATTGGCGACGGAGCCACCGCTGGGCACGCACCTGCTTGCCTGGGTGATCGGGAAGTTGCGCCTTCACGAAGTGGTGCGAGCCGAGATTCCGTGGCTGAACGACGCCAAGGGGCAGACAGCTTATCTCAACGCTTTGCGTCCTTTGCTGTCCGAGGCGCTGACGGATGACGCCATCGCCGAATTCCGCCACGAATGGGAGGGCGCTTTGCAACCTCTTTCCCGTATCTGCCTGCCCGACATGCCTTATATCCAGGGTCAGGCACTAACCGACAGCCATCGCATCCGGCTGGCGGCGGCGCATCATCTGCATTTCACGCGCAACGGTGACAGCTGGGAATTCAGGGCTCACGGCATGTTGTGCGGGGGAATTTCTCCCGATCTCGTGCCCGCACTTGAGTTGCTGAACGACACAAATGCCCTGAGCTTCGCCGAACTGTGCAGTCCTCTCGATGGCGAACCCGCGAAAGCCAGTCTGCGAAAATTGCTTGCCGCGCTCGCCCGGACAGGGGTGATTTCAATCGAAAAGACGTAAAACGCGCTGCATTGCGTCACGGATGCTTGGACCCCCGGCCGCTTCCGCCCCGTCCAGAGCCCACCAAAGACCCAGGAAGTCCTGTTCGGGGTCGCCCCCGGGCCGCTCGCCGCCGGCTCGCGGCGTTCGTCGCTCCCGCAGGTCCACCGGACCTGCTCGCCCGGCTACAGCCGGGCCGCGCCTCACGGTGCAAAGATCGCGTAAAGCCACTGCAAAAACCCCCGGCCATGGTAACATTCGCCCCGGTGATCGTTTCCTGAGAGATACAAAAACAGGGGAAGCTTCATGGTCCTGCAAAAGCGACTGATGGTTTGCGCCTCGGCCCTGGGATTGATGGCCGGCGCCACCGCGCCCGCATCCGCGGCGCCCTGGACCCGCGGTTTTGTCGTCGGCGCTTATGAATATGCCTTCCGCTATGGCGGCCGCGCCGACTTTGCCCGCAAGGGCGAGATCGAACCCGGTGTGGACTGCCCGCATGGCGCCACCCGGCACTTCGCCGATCCCGACCAGACCAGGAAGGCCGTGGCGGTCCAGAAATGGCGTCTGCCGCAGGAAGCCGACATGGTCGCCCACCCGCCGGGCATCGAAGATGTTCGCTCGCCATTGGGCACGCGCTTCGGCATCTGGGTCCGGGCCCTGGCCTATCGCGGCTACAAGCGCGGCATCGAAACCTATGTGAATCCCTTTGCCGCGGAAGATCCCGGCCAGCCTCAGGTCAACAGCCGCATCGGCGATGGCTTCAACCTGGACGGCAAGATCAAACCGGCCGATTTCGTCAGCCCGGATGGCGAACGAGGCATCGACAACAACCTCTATCGCGCCTGGGGCTGTGATGCCCCCTGGCGCGGCAACGGCAATGCCACCCTGGACCTGCGCGCCAACGACAAGATGCAGGACGGGCTTTACACCATGGTCATCCGTCTTTCGGGCACCAAGGACCCGATGAACGATGACAATGCCACCCTGGAAATCGGCTTCTCGCCCGACAAGATCGTCAAGGATGCCCGTAACGGCGTGGCGATCGATTACTCCTATCGCATTCTGCAATCGGCCCAGTACACAAAGCTGAAAGCCACCATCCGCAACGGCGTGGTGGAAAGTGAACAGGTCGAACACCTGCACACCCCACGCATCGCCTGGTTCTATGACCAGACCGGCGACACCAATTTCACCAAGGGCAAGGTCCGGCTGAACATCGCGCCCGACGGGCTGTCGGCCACCGGCCTTTTGGGCGGTTACCGCAACTGGCGCGACCTGTATGCCGAGAACACCTTTGCCCAGGATGGCGGCCAGCAGGGCGTGCGCGAGCATGAAGACCATGTCGCGCTCTACTATGCCCTGCGCCGCAACGCCGATGGCCAGATGAACCCCG
>CANCMM010000223.1:0-4296 GCA_947379335.1 Alphaproteobacteria bacterium
GACGTCATCCTGGCAAAGACCAAGCAATTGGGCCTGCGCCTGGACTTCAACAGGCACGCCCGCATCCTGGACCCGCAGGCGGACCGCGAATTCTTTGCGCCCCTGACCGAACGCTATCAACGGATGGTGGAACGTCGCGGCGGCCGATCAGGGTGGGATGGGCCAGGCCTTCATCCACCACCGTCTGCACGGCGCGCAGCACGCGGTCTTCCTCGCCTTCGGCATAGACCACGCGCTTGGGATTGCGCCGCGCCACCTCGAACACCGGCCGCATCAGCTGGCCGGAGCGGTAGACGAACTTTTCCAGCTCGCTCTCATAGGCTTCGAAATCGGTGATGGGCCGGCGGGCCACGCCGGAATCCATGGCGGCGCGCGCCACGGCCGGGGCGATGGACAGGATCAGGCGCGGGTCGAACGGTTTGGGAATGATGTAGTCGGGGCCAAAGCCGGTCTGCGTGCCGCCATAGGCGGATGCGACCACGTCGCTGGCCTCGGCGCGGGCGAGCGCCGCGATGGCTTCGACGGCGGCCACCTTCATCTCTTCATTGATGGTGGTGGCGTCCACATCCAGCGCGCCCCGGAACACGAACGGAAAACACAGGACGTTATTGACCTGGTTCACATAGTCGGAGCGTCCGGTGGCGATGATGGCGTCGGGCCGCGCCGCCTTGGCGACTTCGGGCAGGATTTCCGGATCGGGATTGGCCAGCGCCAGGATCAGCGGCTTGGCCGCCATCTGCGGCAGCCATTCGGGCTTGAGCACATTGGGCGCGGACAGGCCCAGAAAGACATCGGCACCCACCAGCACATCGCCCAGGGTGCGGGCGTCGGTCTTGCGGGCATAGCGGGCCAGGTTGGGCGCCATCTCATCGCCCCGGTCCTTGTGCACCACGCCCTTGATGTCGGTCAGGGTGATGTTGTCGACCGGCAGGCCCATCGCCACCAGCAGGTCGACGCAGGCCAAGGCTGCTGCGCCGGCGCCGCTGGTCACCAGCTTGACGTCTTCCAGCGTCTTGCCTTGCAGCACCAGGCCGTTGCGGATCGCGGCGGCGCAGACGATGGCGGTGCCATGCTGGTCGTCATGAAAGACCGGGATCTTCATGCGCTCGCGCAGCTTCTTCTCGATGACGAAGCATTCCGGCGCCTTGATGTCTTCCAGGTTGATGCCGCCGAAGGTGGGCTCCAGCGCCGCCACGATGTCCACAAAGCGGTCGATGTCGGTTTCGGCCACTTCCAGGTCGAACACGTCGATGCCGGCGAATTTCTTGAAGAGGACGGCCTTGCCTTCCATCACCGGCTTGGAAGCGAGCGGCCCGATATTGCCCAGCCCCAGCACGGCGGTGCCGTTGGTGATCACCGCCACCAGGTTGCCGCGGGCGGTGTAGTCGCGGGCCGAGGACGGATCCTCGACGATGGCCATGCACGGCGCGGCGACGCCGGGCGAATAGGCCAGCGCCAGGTCGCGCTGATTGGCCATGCGCTTCGTGGCTTCCACCGACAGCTTTCCCGGGCGGGGAATGCGGTGATAGTCCAACGCAGCTTTGCGGAAATCGTCGTCCATGAACCGGGCCTGTGACGGGAGCCGGTAATTGGCAGGCCCCGGGGGTATAAATCAAGCTTTCCCCCTGTTTTTGCCCGGTTTTCTGGCAAAAATGCCGGAACCGGGCCCTTGGGGCAGGCGTTCCCCAACTGTATGCGCCGGGGCCGGTTTCAAGGCGTGTTCAGATGGTTAGATTTGGCTGATATTGCCGCCGCATTCAGGCCCCATCCAACGGTGGGGCGCTTCAGGAGATTTCATGCAGATCGGGATTGTCGGATTGGGCCGCATGGGAGCCAATATCGGCCGGCGGTTGATGAGCCGTGGCCACCAAGTCATTGGGTATGACGCCTCACCCGCCGCCGTGAAGGGCCTGGAGGGCGCCACCGGTGCGACCTCGCTGGAAGACGTGGTTGCCAAGCTGACCCCGCCGCGCGCGGTGTGGGTGATGCTGCCGTCGGGCAAGATCACCGAAGAGACCATCGCCAAGCTGGGCACCTTGCTGTCCAAGGGCGATGTCGTGATCGATGGCGGCAACAGTTTCTGGAAGGACGATGTGCGCCGCGCCAAGGCGCTGCGCGAAAAGGGCATCGTCTATCTGGATGTCGGCACCTCAGGCGGGGTGTGGGGGCTGGAGCGCGGCTTCTGCATGATGATCGGCGGCGAGAAAGCGTCGGTGGACCGGCTGGATCCCATCTTCAAGGCGCTGGCGCCGGGCGCAGGGGATATTCCCAAAACGCCGAACCGCGAAAAATCCGATCCGCGCGTCACCGAAGGTTACATGCATGCCGGCGCCGCCGGCGCGGGCCATTTCGTCAAGATGGTCCATAACGGCATCGAATACGGCCTGATGCAGGCCTATGCCGAAGGTTTCGACATCATGAGCGGCCGCAGCAGTGAAAAGCTGCCCGAGGATGAGCGCTTCGACATCAATGTCTCGGACGTCGCCGAAGTGTGGCGGCGCGGCAGCGTGGTGGCCTCCTGGCTGCTGGATTTGACAGCCATCGCCCTGGCGCGGTCGGAAAAGCTGGAGGAATTCAGCGGCAAGGTCGACGACAGCGGCGAAGGCCGCTGGACGGTGGCGGCGGCGGTGGACCAGGCGGTGGCGGCGCCGGTGCTGACCGCGGCGCTGTATGCGCGCTTCCGCTCCCGCAGCGAAAACACCTTCGGCGAAAAAATGCTGTCGGCCATGCGTAAGGAATTCGGCGGCCATGTCGAAAGCCTGGTGCCGTCCCATAAAGCGAAAGACGACGACAAATGAGCATGCAGTCGCACAAGTCGCCGCCGCCGCCCTGCGCCATCGTGATCTTCGGGGCCAATGGCGATCTCACCAAGCGGTTGATCATTCCGGCGCTGTACAATCTGGCGCGCACCGGCCTCTTGCCCAAGCAGTTGGCGCTGGTCGGCGTCGACCACAACAAGAAGACCAACGAGGAATGGGCCGGCCAGCTGAAGGATTTTCTGGGCACGGTGCTCGCCAAGAACAGCGAAGAGATTGACGAAGACCTGTGGGGCCAGGTGGCCCGCTCCATGACATTTCTCAGCGGTGATTTCGAAAAGCCCGACACCTACAGCCGTCTCAAGGATCTGCTCGCTGAGCTGGACGAAAAACAGGGCCTGGGCGGCAATGTGCTGTTCTACATGGCGGTGGCCGACCGCTTCTTTCCCACCATCGCCGGCAAGCTGGGCGAAGCGGGGCTGGTCAATTCTGAGGGCTCCGATGCCAAAGAGGGGGGCTTCCGCCGCCTGATCGTGGAAAAACCGTTCGGCCACGACCTGGCCTCGGCCAAGTCGCTGAATGCCTGCCTGCTGAAATGGCTGAAGGAAGAACAGATCTACCGCATCGATCACTTCCTGGGGAAGGAGACGGTGCAGAACATCATGGCGCTGCGCTTCGCCAACGGCTTGTTCGAGCCGATCTGGAACCGCGACCGCATCGACCATATCCAGATCACGGTGGCCGAAAGTATCGGGGTGGAAACGCGCGGCAAGTTTTATGAGGCGACCGGCGCCTTGCGCGACATGATCCCAAATCACCTGTTCCAGCTGGTCGCCATGGTGGCGATGGAGCCGCCGGTGTCGTTCGAGGCCGAGGACATCCGCGCCAAGAAGGCGGAAATGTTCCGTGCCATCCAGCCGCTCGCTCTGACCGATGTGGTGCGCGGCCAGTATGATGCCGGCATGGCGCAGGACGCGCCGGTGCCTGCCTATCGCCGCGAGGCCAATGTCGCGCCCGACTCCAATATCGAAACCTATGTCGCCATGCGGCTGAAGATCGACAACTGGCGCTGGGCGGGCGTGCCTTTCTATCTGCGCACCGGCAAGCGGCTGAACATCCGTTCCAGCGAGATCGCCATCCGCTTCAAGCAGGCGCCCTATGCCTTGTTCCGCGACACGCCGGTGGACGAACTGGATGCCGACTGGCTGATCCTGCGCATCCAGCCCGATGAAGGCATCCGCCTGCGCTTCAATGCCAAGCGGCCGGGCCCGGCCATGACCCTGGAAAGCGTGTCGATGCGCTTCAATTACAAGGACTATTTCCACCAGGCGCCGGCGGTGGGTTACGAGACATTGATCTATGACTGCCTGATCGGTGATGCGACTTTGTTCCAGCGCGCCGACCAGGTGGAAGCGGCCTGGGCGCTGGTCGAGCCGGTGCTGCAAGGCTGGCGGGACACCAATCCGCGTCACTTCCCCAATTACGCGGCCGGCAGCGAGGGTCCCATCGCGGCCAACGATCTGTTGGCCAAAGACGGCCG
>CANCMM010000224.1:0-4294 GCA_947379335.1 Alphaproteobacteria bacterium
GAATTCGCGATAGCTCGGCGTGTCCAGCCGGCAGTCGAAGACGCCGTAATTCAGTAGCAATCCGCGCAGGGCAGGGGAGGCCGGGGTGTCACGGAACAGCAGCCCCAGCGCCGCCGCCAGATTGCCGCCGGCGCTGTCGCCGCCCACCGCGATCTTTTCCGGATCGATGTTCAGCATGTCGGCATTGTCGCTGGCCCAGCGCGTGGCGGCGTAAGCATCCAGCACCGCGCCGGGAAACTGCGTCTCCGGCGCCATGCGGTAATCCACCGACAGCACGGCGCAGTCGCCATTGGCCGCAAGCCGCCGGCAGGTGGTGTCGTACAGCGCCAGGCTTCCCAGCATGAAGCCGCCGCCATGGAAATAGACCAGCAGCGGGCAAGGCGCCTTGCCCTTGGTGGCGCGATAGAAGCGCGCCGGAATGGGGCCATAGTCGCTGGGAATCGAAAGCTGGAAGGTGACCGCCACGTCCGGCTTTTCCGGCAACAGGGTCAGGCGCTGGGTCTCATAGGCCACGCGCAGTTCGGCAGGTGACAGGTTGGTCGGCAGGTCGCCGGCGCGCTGGATGGCAAGGGCTGCCTGGGGGTGCAGGGGCATAAGGCCAAGGTTAGAGGAATGTCCATGGCGGCGCAATTTTGCTAGCGTCCGAGTCCGGGGGCCGGCCGGAACAGACAAAAACCGGCGATGGGAGAGACCATGAATTCCGGGATAGATGCGGCGCCGTATGGAGCGTCGGCGAGAGCCGGAGCGACCGATAATATAAGTCGTGGGCGCATTTTCATCGTTACCCTGATGGCGCTGTTTACGGCGGGCGCCGCCGTCAGCATGCGCGCGGCCACCGCCGTGCAGATGCAGTCCGAATATCTCGCGCCCCTGGGCGCGGCGACGGCGGGCGAGCGGTTGGCCACCGCGCTGGGTGCGGCCTTTCTCGGTTTTGCCATCACGCTTCTGCTGGTCAGCGCCGTGCTGGCGCGCATCGGCTTCGGCCGGGCGCTGGCGGGCGCAGCCATCCTGATGACCTTGGGCTTTGCCATCGTCGCGAGCGCCGGCGCGATCGGCATCTCGACCTACACCGCGCTTCTGATCGGCATGGTGGTGCAGGGCCTGGGTTGGGGCCTTGTCGAGACGGTGATCAATCCGCTCACCAGCGCGCTCTATCCCGAAGACCGCGTCGGGCGGCTGGGCATCCTGCATGCCTGGTATCCGGCGGGCCTGGTTGGCGGCGCGCTGTTCGGCCTGGCCATCGACCATGCCGGATTGCCCTGGCGCTGGAACATGGTGCCGCTGGCGGTGTTGTGCGTGATCTTTGGCGCGCTGGCGTTGCGCGAAAAGCTGCCCCCGGTCAGCGCCTCAACCGACGCGCCGGTGACGCCGGGCGAGATGCTGAAGGCGACCCTCCAGAATCCCACCATCTTTGTGTGGGTGATCCTGATGATGTTCACCGCCTCCACCGAGTTCGCGCCTGGACAGTGGCTGGACGTGGCGCTGACCCAGATCGTGGGCATGCGCGGCGTGCTGGTGCTCGCCTATGTCAGCGGCTTGATGTTCGTGATGCGCCATTTCGCCGGGCCGCTGGTCAAGCGGCTGGGCAATATCGGGCTGCTGATTTCATCCTCCTGTTTTGCCACCGCGGGCTTGTTCGCGCTGGGCAGCGCCGACAGTCCTGCCACGGTGCTGGGCGCGGCGACCGTGTGGGGCTTCGGTGTCGCCTATTTCTGGCCGACCATGCTGGCGACGGTGGCCGAGCGTTACCCGCGCAGCGGCACCATGGTGTTCGGCTTGATGGGATCGGCGGGCGCCGCCTGCACCTATGTGGTGCTGCCTTACCTGGGCGCGGTCTATGACAAGGCCAAGCTGGCGGCGGCCGGCGGCGATGCCAACCTGGCGGCGAATGCGCAAGGGACCCAGCTGCACGACATCCTGACCGCGGCGGCTTCGGCCTCGTTCCGCACCGCGGCCCTGATCCCGCTGTGCCTGATTGTGATCTTCATCGCCATCGCGGTAGCCGACCGGATGCGAAAAAACGTCTGATTTCAAGTACTTATAAGGCAAATAAAGCGTTAAGACGAATCGGGCGATGCTTGCGCCAACGCCGATCCGGGGAACGCTTTGAAGACATGGCTGGCATTGCTGATGGCGCTGCCGCTCGCGGCCTGCGTGACGGCACCTTCGACCACGCCGTCACAGGTGCCGGTGGAGTCGTCTTCGCTGGGTCTTGGCGCCACGCCCGCACCGCCCGTGCAGACGGACTGGTGGAAAGCGTTCAACGATCCCCAGCTTGATCGTCTTGTGGCGCAGCTGCTGACCGGCAACCCCACCTTGCAGGGCGCGCTGGCGCGCATCCGCGCGGCGCAGGCCGAATTATCGGTGGCGCGCACGGCGCAGTATCCCAACATCAATATCGATGGCAGCGAGACCCGCCAGCTTCTCAGCAACGACTATCTCTATCCGCGGCCCTTTGGCGGCTCCTGGCAGTGGGTAGGCGATGCCGAAGCGCGTTTCCGCTGGTCGCTGGATTTCTGGGGCAAGCAGGCGGCGCTGATCGATCGCGCCAACAGCGCCAGCGTGGCGGCGGCGCTGGATGCCGATGCGGCAAAGCTGGCGCTGGCCGGCATGTTCGCCCAATCCTATGTCGAGCTGCTGCTGGCCTGGCAGAATCTGGACATCGCGCATGAAACGGTGGACGAGCGCCAGACCATCCTGGATTTGACCCAAAGCCGGGTGACGGCGGGGCTGGAGAACGAAGCCTCGCTGGAACAGGCCAGGGCGCTGCTGGCGCTGTCGCGGATGGATGTGCGCCGCGCCGAGGCGCAGCGCGACATCGCCGTGCACGCCATCGCGGCACTGACGGGACAGGGCGCGCAAGCCTATGCCGGGATCACGCGTCCTGCCGCAGGCGTAGAGAATGCGCTGCCGCTGCCGACAAGCCTACCGGCTGACCTTCTGGCGCGACGGCCCGACATCATGGCGGCACAGGCGCGCATTCAGGCAGCGGTGCGCGGCCGCGATGCCGCCCATGCCGATTTCTATCCCAACATCGATCTGGCCGCTTTTGTGGGTTTCCAGGCGGTGGGCCTGGCCAACATATTCGGCGGCAATGCCGTGGTGGCCGGTGTGGGCCCGGCGCTGCATCTGCCGATCTTCGATGCGGGGCGCATCCGCGCCCAATATTCCCGCGCCACCGCCGACCTGGACGCCGCCGTGGCCGATTACAATGGCACGGTGATCGGCGCGGTGCGCCAGACCGCCGACGCGCTGACGCAGGTAGCCAGCCTTTCAGACCAGCGCGTCCAGCAGAAACTGGCGCTGGACAGCGCCACCCGCGCTTTCGATCTGGCGCGCGAGCGTTACCGGCTCGGCCTGTCGGGACAGATTCCCATGCTGACCGCCGAAGCCACATTGCTGGAATCGCGCCGTCAGATGGCGGTGCTGGTATCGCAGTCCGCCAACCAGCGCGTCACCCTGCTGCTGTCGGCTGGCGGCGGCTTTGTTTCTGACTCTCCTGCCAAGGATGCCACGCCATGAGCGACATCTCACAAGACCGCGCATTGAAAGCGATGCGCCGCCGCAAAGGCTTTTTCCTGTTCGCTATTGCCGCCGTCGTCCTGGCGCTGGTTTATGGCGGCTGGTGGCTGCTCAGCGGGCGCTTTCATGAAACCACGGACGACGCCTATGTCGCGGGCAACATCGTGGCCGTGACCAGCCGCGAGGCCGCCACCGTCACCGCGCTCTATGCCGACAACACTCAGGCCGTGAAACAAGGCCAGTTGCTGATCGAGATGGACCCCTCCGTGGCCGACGTGAACATGCGGGCGGCGGAAGCCAACCTGGCGCGTGCCGCGCGCGCCGTGCGCGGCACCTTCGCCAGCGCCGATTCCTATTCCGCCCAGCTGGCCCAGGCACAGGTGGCGCTGGCCCAGGCGCAAAGCGATTACAAGCGCCGCCAGTCGGCCCTGTCCGGCGCCATATCCGGCGAAGAACTCGGCCACGCCCGCGACGCGGTGGCGGCGGCGGAAGCGGCGGTGAACTCGGCGCGCGGCGCCCAGGCCCAGGCCCAGTCCGGCATTGCCGGCGTCGACGTGGCGCACAATCCCGACGTGCTGGCGGCGGAGGCGCAGCTGCGCGGTGCGGCCATCGCGCTGGCGCACATGAAGATCGTGGCGCCGGTGGACGGGGTGATTGCCCAGCGCACCGTGCAGGTGGGCCAGCGGGTCAATGCCGGCGCGCCGCTGATGGCGGTGGTGCCGCTGTCCAATGTCTGGGTCGATGCCAATTTCAAGGAAGGCCAGTTGGCCCA
>CANCMM010000225.1:0-4281 GCA_947379335.1 Alphaproteobacteria bacterium
GCGAGGGGGAAGACCTGCGCGATCACCGGCTTGATAGCGGTTCCCAGCAGGGGCCAGACCTTGGCCAGCAGCACGTCGCGGATGGCGCGCTTTTGTTCGGGGGTGCGGCCCCGCAGGGTGGTCGCTGCCAGGGTCAGGCGCTTGGTCAGGACGGGCGCGAAGTTCACCTCGGCCTTGCTGGCTTTCTGATAGGCGATGTTGACGATGCGGCCCCACATGGCGGCGGCCTCGATGTTGCGCTGGATATAATCGCCGCCCACCATGTCCAGGATCACGTCCACGCCGCCGGTTTCTTCTCTCACCGCCGTGACGAAATCTTCGCACGTGTAGTTGATCGCGCGCGCCGCGCCGAAGCCGCGCGCGGCTTCGCATTTTTCGGCGCTGCCGGCCGTGGTGAAAACCGTATGGCCAAGGGCAGCGAAAATCTGGATGCCCAGGCTGCCGATGCCGCTGGTACCGCCATGGATCAATAAGGTTTCGCCGGACGACAATCGCCCCGTATCCACGATGTTGGTCCAGGCGGTGAAGGCCGCTTCCGGCAATCCCGCGGCTTCGATCAAATCGATCGTGCCCGGCACGGCCAGTAACGCGCCTGCATCGGCCACGGCGAATTGCGCATAGCCGCCGCCCGGCAACAGGGCGCAGACGGGATCGCCGAGCTTCCAGTCACTGACGTTTACGCCCAGTTCCGCAATCGTGCCCGACACTTCCATGCCCAGGATGGGAGATGCGCCCGGCGGCGGCGGATAATGGCCCAGGGCCTGCAACAGATCGGCATTGTTCAGGCCGGCGGCGGCGACGGCAATTAACACTTGGCCCGGCCCGGGCGCGGGTTTCGGTTCCTGGCCCAGCACCAGCCGGTAATCCCGGCCCGGATTTTCAACATGAACAACGTTCATCACTTGCGCGGCTTTCGTGGCGGCAGCAGACTAAACGTGAAACTGCCTAACGCGAAACCATGGACCTGGACGAACCGCGCAAGAAGCTTCCCGATATCGTGCTGGGCGAGGACATTTCCGCCCTTTCGGCGCATGAGCTGGAAAAGCGCATCACAAGGCTGGAAGCGGAAATCGCCCGCTGTGCCGAGGCGATAACGCACCGCAATGCCACCAAAAGCGCGGCGGAAAGCTTCTTCAAAAAGTGAATGTGTTAATTTGCACAGCAGGAATAAGCATAAGCGGCGATATTGTGAGCGTTTACCAACCTGATGGCTTTGCGGAGCCGATGGGGCTTGATAGCGTCCCGCCACAAAACTGAAATACCGGTTTACGGGGATAAAATGCCGAATATCGAGACAGAGACGGCGTCCTTCACGGATGGCGCCATGTTCGACAAGACCTTTGACGAAGGCATGGCGCTGGTGGAAGAAACCGCGCGCTATCTCGACGGCAAGGGCCGCGAGGAAGCCCGCGTCCTGCCGCGCAAGGCGGCGATGCTCTATGCCGGCGAAAGCATGCGCGTCACCACCCGCCTGATGCAGGCGGCCAGCTGGCTTTTGGTGCAGCGCGCGGTGCGCGACGGCGACATGGAACGCGACGACGCCCTGAACGACCGCTATCGGCTCGGCAGCCGCGAAATTTGCCTCGGCCAATGCGCCGAAGACATTGATCCGCTGCCGGCGGAATTGAAGGACCTGCTGTCACGCAGCGACAGCCTGTATCGCCGCATTTCCCGCCTGGACGATATTTTGTTCGGCGAAGGGGAAACAGCGCCGTCCGGTGCGCGCGGCCAGATGGACGCGTTGGCCCAGGCCTTCAAGTAGAAACAAAAACGCCGCCGGAAACCGGCGGCGTTTTGGTATTCGGTCGAAAGACCTTTAGGCCTTCACGAAGCCGGCGAACTTCTTGTTGAAACGGGTAAGCCTGCCGCCGCGGTCCATCAGCTTGGCGTCGCCGCCCGTCCAGGCCGGGTGGGTGGAGGGGTCGATGTCCAGCGTGACCTTCTGGCCCGCGGTTCCATAAGTGGTGCGCGTCTTGTAGGTGGTGCCGTCGTTCAGCTGAACTTCGACAAAGTGATAATCGGGGTGGATGCCCTTTTTCATGACGCGAACCTTCTTTTCGGGCGCGGCCCATTTCTGACGGGCTGCGGAGGGCGGGCTTATACGGGACGCCCAAAGGCCCCGCAAGCAGTCCGGCGGCAATAGTTCCTTTGGCGCGGCCGCGGGGCCCCTATATACAGCCCTCTGTTAACAAAAAGGCGCCCGCCATTGGCCAGGGGTGACAGCGATTTTTCCAAGGAAACCGCCCGTGTGGCGGCTGGGCGCCCCAAGGCCAAGTCCTTGGGCCCCCTGAGGGCGCTGCTGCCCTTCCTGCGGCCCTATCGGGGGCGGATCGTGGTGGCCATCCTGGCTCTGATCGCCTCCTCCGCCGCCACCCTGGTCCTGCCCCAGTTTGCCCGGGGGTTGATCGACGCCCGCGGCCTGTCCGCCGCCCAGGCCCATGCCCTGACCGGCTTCTACGCCGCCTTCCTTATCGCGGCCGCCGTGCTGGGCATGGCCGCGGCCATCCGCTTCTATGCCGTGACCTGGCTGGGCGAGCGGGTGGTGGCCGATATCCGCAAGGCGGTGTTCGACAATGTGCTGGGCCTGTCGCCCCAGTTCTTCGAGGTCACCCGTACCGGCGAAGTGCTGTCGCGCATGACCGCCGACACGACCTTGATCCAGACGGTGGTGGGTTCGTCCGCCTCCATGGCACTGCGCAACATGGTTACCTTGATCGGCGGCCTGGCGCTGATGTTCTTCACCAGCGTGAAGCTGACACTATTGGTCGTCGGTGCGGTGGTGGTTGTGATGCTGCCGCTGCTGCTGTTCGGCCGCTGGGTGCGCAAGCTCTCCCGCGCCAGCCAGGATTCCATCGCCGACACCGCCGCGCGCGGCGCCGAAACCTTGAACGCCGTACCCACCGTGCAGGCCTTCACCCAGGAAAATTACGAACGCCGCGCCTTTGCCGATGCGGTGGAGCGCGCCTTCGCTTTTGCCAAAAGCCGCACCCTGGCGCGCGCCATCCTGACGGCGATCGCCATCTTCACCGCTTTTGCGGGGTTGGCGACGGTGGGACTGATCGGGCTGCACGATTTCATCAGCGGCCATATCTCGGCGGGCCAGCTGGTGGCCTTCATCTTCTACGGCATCCTCACCGGCGGCGGCGTCGGCGCCCTGTCCGAAGTGTGGGGCGATCTGCAGCGCGCCGCCGGCGCCTCGGAACGGCTGATGGAATTGCTGCATGAAGTGCCGGCCATTGCCGCGCCCGCCCGCCCGCTGCAACTGCCGGCGCATCCCAGCGGCGCTGTGCGTTTCGAGGATGTCACCTTCCGTTATCCCACCCGCCCCGACTTCAAGGCCCTGAACAGCTTCTCGCTGGATGTGGCGGGCGGCGAGGCGGTGGCGCTGGTCGGCCCCAGCGGCGCCGGAAAATCCACCGTGTTCCAGCTGATGCTGCGCTTCTTCGATGCGCAAGGCGGCGGCATCCGGTTTGACGGCGTGGACATCACCCAGCTCGATCCCATCGCCTTGCGCCAGAAGATCGCGGTGGTGTCACAAGAGCCGGTGATTTTCTCCGGCAGCATCGCCGCCAATATCCGCTATGGCCGCGAAGATGCGACCGATGAACAGGTGCGCGCCGCTGCAGATGCCGCCGCCGCCAGCGAATTCATCGTCAAGCTGCCGCAAGGCTTCGACACCCTGGTGGGTGAGCGCGGCGTGACCTTGTCGGGTGGCCAGCGCCAGCGCCTGGCGATTGCCCGCGCCATCCTGCGCGATGCCCCGCTTCTGCTGCTGGATGAGGCGACCAGTGCGCTGGATGCGGAAAATGAACGGCTGGTGCAGACCGCACTCGGTAATTTGATGGTGGGTCGCACCACATTGGTGATCGCGCACCGTTTCTCCACCATCCAGCGCCTGAAGCGCATTGTGGTGATCGACGAGGGCAGGGTGGTGGCGCAAGGTAATCATGCCGAACTGATGGCCGGCGGCGGACTTTATGCACGGCTGGCCTCGCTGCAATTTGCGGATGCCTCACTATGAGATTGGGCCGCCCACGCCGCATCGGCCGGGCCGTGGCCATGCTGGCGATCGTGGTGCTGGTCAGCGCCACCGCGCGCGCAGTGTGGTCCAATGGCGTGTTTTCTTCCACGCCGGTGGGCTTTTTGGGCAGCTGCAAGGTCGCGGGCACCGTGCCCGGCGTACAGGACATCGAGGCCGCAAACGGCACCGCCTTCGTTTCGGTGAGCAGTGCGCGTGGCCCCAGTGCCGATGATGGCATTTATGCCCTGCCGCTGGCGGGC
>CANCMM010000226.1:0-4263 GCA_947379335.1 Alphaproteobacteria bacterium
GGAGCGGGCCCAATCCGATTCCATCTTTGTCGGCGTGGTGGGAAGCCTCGATCCGTCCAAACCGGAGTTCGGCGAATATCTGAATCGTTTCTCCAAGGACCCGCTGTGGCGCGGCATCCGCTATGCCCGCGTCTGGCAAATGGAGAACGGCCGCCAAGTGCTCAAACCCGGCATGGCGGAGGGCCTGAAGCTGCTGGCGCAAACGGGTCAGACCCTGGACATGGCCAATCCGTCGTTCGATCTCTTGCGCGGCGCGCTGCTGGCGATGGACGCGGCGCCCGATCTGCATGTGGTGATGGATCACATGCCGTCGCTGGATCCCAAGCCGGAAACACAGGCGCTTTATGACTCCCTGATCCGCGAGCTGGCGCAGCGGCCCAACTTCGCCATCAAGCTCTCCCAGGTCCGGCACAAGGATGAAAACAATGTCACTGTCACCGCGCCCCGGGCGCGGCTGGACCAGTTGATGGCCGCGTTCGGCGAGGACCGCGTGATGTTCGGCGGCGACTGGCCCAACAGCGTAGGCACCGCCACCATTCCAGAAGCCCTCATTTTGATGCGGGATTATTTCGCCGGCCGTCCGCGCCTGCAGGCCGAGAAATATTTCTGGCGCAACAGCCGGCGCATCTACAAATGGAACAAACGCGCGCCTACGCAGCCCTGAAATTGCTGCTAGTGCGAAGAGCGCTGGTTTTACGCCCCATTTTGTTTGGGACGCAAAGCCCGCTAGGATCACACAAAATAAGTATCGTTCATTGGGGAGGGGCCGTTGACTCAAAGACATTCCACGCGCGGCGCGTGGCTGATCATGCTGGCATCGCTGATCACCATCGCCATATGCGTCTATGACTATTACACGCCCGAAACCGGCCTGATCGGCACTGGCGGTGTGATCACCGTGGCGGGTGCCGGCGCCCTGATGCTGCTGGCTTCGCTGGCGCTGGGTCTGGTCCCCAACCGCGCCTGTTTCCTGCAGGGCTTCCTGGTCGTGTCCATTCTCCTGGACATCATCGGTTCGTCCGTCGCCGGTTATTTCCTGGAAAGCCCCGTCATCATGGCCGCACAAGCGCTGGCCTTGATCGGCTGGCTGATAAACGTGATTGGCGACGCCGCAGAACGCAGCGTTGAGATCGATGAGGTCGAAGATGAAGATTAGAAATTTTGTCCTTGGCGCCTTCGGCCTTGCGGCTGCGGCTGCCGCCGTCACCCTGGCTCCGATGCAGCACGCCACCGCGCAAGGCGGTAACAGTGATCCCGCCCAGAGCTGGGACGCGTTCGGCGGCAACCAGCAGGCCCAGAAATATTCCACCGCCACCCAGATCACGCCCGACAATGTGAAGGGCCTCAAGATGGCCTGGGAAATGCATACCGGCGACGTGTCCAGTGGCTCGCATTCCACCACCTGGGGCGCCACGCCGTTGTTCGCCAACAACACCGTCTATACCGGCACGCCCAAGTACAACATCTTCGCGGTCGAGCCCGACACCGGCAAGGTGAAGTGGAAATATGCCGCCAGCGGCAACAGCGGCGATGAAAATCAGGGTCTGAAGAATCGCGGTGTCGCTTACTGGGCGGCCTCTTCGCCCACCGCCGGGGCCTGCCAGAAGATGGTCTATATCGGCACCATGACCGGCGAGCTGCATGGCGTGGACGCCGACAGCGGCAAGCCCTGTTCCGGCTTCGGCAAGAACGGCGTGGTGGACGTAAATGCCTGGGCCACCAAGAACAGCAAGTGGAAGATCGGGCTGATCCAGCCGCCGGCCGTCTACAAGGACACCTTGATCCTGGGCTGGGCCGGCAATGACTGGGTCTACAAGACCGAGAATCCCGGTACCGTCTATGGCATCGATGCCCGCACCGGCGCGCTGAAATGGACCTTCAACATCATCCCCGAAGACATGCAGAACCAGACCGGCACCGCCAATGTCTGGGCCGGCATTTCGGTGGATCCGGAAACCGGTCTTGCCTTCTTGCCGACCTCTTCGCCCAGCCCGAACTATTATGGCGGCGACCGGTTGAAGGAGATGCCCTATGCCACGGCGACCGTCGCGGTGAATGCCGAGACGGGCGAAGTGAAATGGGCGCGCCAGCTGGTGCATCACGACATCTGGGACGTGGACATCAATTCCGCGCCCACCCTGGTCGACATCAAGAAGAACGGCCAGGTCATTCCGGCGCTGATCCAGGCCAACAAGATGGGCCTGATGGTGGTTCTGAACCGCAACACCGGCGAGCCGGTCTATCCCATTGTGGAGAGGGCTTATCCCGCCTCCGACATTGCGGGCGAGGTTGCGGCCAAGACCCAACCCTTCGTGCCGTATCCCGAACCCCTGGTGGCCGAACACATGCCCCCGGTTTCCAAACTGGCCGACCTTGCCAGCTTCGGGGAATGCAGCCGCTGGAAGGCCCGCATCCGGGACGAGGGCCGCTACACGCCGCCGTCGGTGCGCGGCTCGATCTCCTGGCCGGCCACCTTGGGCGGCGTGGAATGGGGCGGCGGCGCGCTGGATCCCACCACCAATACCTATGTGGTGAACTCCAATCTGGTGCCGCAGATCTATACTCTGGTGCCGCGTGCCGAAGCCGACAAGAAATATGGCAGCGCGCTTCGGGCCAGGGATGGCTATGCCGCGCAGCAGGGCTCGGCCTATGGCTTCAAGCTGGAGAATTTTCTCAACATGTGGGGCATGCCCTGCTGGGCGCCGCCTTACGGCATCATGTCCAGCTATGACATGAACAGCGGCAAGCTGCTGTGGAGGAAGCCCGTCGGCCAGGTCCAGAAGTGGGGCTTCTACATGCCCGAAAGCTGGGGCTCGATCACCATCGGCGCCCCGGCCGTCACCAAGGGGGGGCTGGTCTTCATCGGCGCCTCGATGGACAGCCGTGTTCGCGCCATCGACCTCAAGACCGGCAACGTTTTGTGGAAGCATATTGTGGATGCGCCGGCCGTGGCCCAGCCTGCGGTCTACACCTACAAGGGCAAGCAGTATGTGGCGTTCGCCGCCGGCGGCAACGGCATCCTGACGCCGCGCCTGTCCGATCAGCTGGTGGCCTTCGCGCTGCCGAACTGATGTACGGTTAGTCGACAATCAGAAGGGCGCTCACCACCGGTGGGCGCCCTTTGTCTTTAGGAGAATGGCAATGACCATCCGCAAACGCGAATTCCTCACCGGCCTCGGACTGACCGCCGCCGGCATCACCGGCGCGCTGGCGCAAGGCTATCCCAAGGGCAAGAACCTGGGCGCGGTGGAGCCGCAAAAGCGCAAGGACGTGCCACACCGCAAAGTGACGACCAAGAACCTGTTCAAGGTGCCGGGCGGTTATCCCAATGGCGTGGCGGTGGTGCCCGAAGGCGTGTGGGTCTGCGAACAGAAGGCCGGCGGCTATGGCCAGAGCGGCAAGCATGAACAGGAAGCGGCCTGGCTGTTCGACTGGAACGGCAAGAAGCTCAAGACGGTGATGACCGACTCCTACAACACGTCGGGCCTGGCATTCGGCAACGGCCATGTCTGGATGGGCGCCAATGGCGGACCCGAAGGCGTCTATGAAGTGGACATGAACGGGCACACCGTCAGCCATCGCCAGATTCCGCTGGGACCGGCCGACAATGGCGGCGGCTGCCACGGCCTGATGTTCCATGACGGCAAGCTGTGGATAGTGGCCAACCGCATCAAGGGCATTCTGCGGGTGGACCCCAAGACCTTTGCGCCGGAATTCATGATCCCCATCACCACCGCGCGCTGGCACGGCATCGCCTGGGACGACAGCGTGCCCGGCGGCGCGATCTGGATGGTGACCGGCTCGTCGGACATCAACCGTTATGTCATGCAGAACGGCAAGCTGCATCACACCACCACCTGCGGCCTGATGAAGTATTCGGCCACCACCGGCCAGCTGCTGGAGACCGCCGAGTTCGAGGACGGCACCGCCGATGCCCATGGCCTGGCCATGCACAATGGCAAGCTGATTTCCTGCGATGCGGGGGTGGGCCCGCCCGGCTTTGAAGGCACCGGAAGCCCCAGCGCCGGCTATGTTTTTGAGATCAACTTCGTCTGACTTTGCCCCCTCCGGCCTTCGCCGGCTAAAAAAGCCAGCTACGGCCACCTCCCCCCATCGTCGCGCTTCGCGCGCGCCCATCAGGTCCAGCGGCGCCACCGAGGTGCCGACCCGGGCGCGGCGCACCACCAGGCCTTCCAGCGCCAGGCGCGCCAAGGCTTCGCGGATGCCGGCCAGGCCGCCGCCATAACGGCGCGCCAGGAGATT
>CANCMM010000227.1:0-4258 GCA_947379335.1 Alphaproteobacteria bacterium
TTGCCGACATCAAGTCGGTGATCTCCGAGATGGGCAAGGCGATGATGGGCACCGGCGAGGCCGAAGGCGAAGACCGCGCCCAGAAGGCCGCCGACATGGCGATCTCCAACCCGCTGCTGGATGATGTGACGATGAAGGGCGCCAAGGGCGTGCTCATCAACATCACCGGCGGTCCCGACCTGATGCTGTTCGAGGTTGAACAGGCCGCCAACCGCATCCGTTCGGAAGTGGACCCCGACGCCAACATCATCTTCGGCAACACGATTCTGGACGACATGGAAGGCCGCATCCGCGTGTCGGTGGTCGCCACGGGCATCGATGCCGAGCAGATGCGCATGCCGCTGCCGGAAAAGGTGCGCCCGCTGCATCCGCACCTGAACCTGAAGTCGCCGGCCCGCATGACCCAGCCGGCGCCCGCGCCGGCGCCTCAACCGATGGCCAATCCGGTCCATGCCACCATGGACGCGCTGGCCAGCCAGATGGGTGCGCAAAAGAGCCCGGCCGAGGATTACATCCTGGGCGGCGAAGACGCCCCGGAAGTGGGTGCCGAGCCGGTGACGTTGGCGACCAAGTATCCCGCCACCGAAACCTATCGCCCGATGGCCGAGCAGCCGCTGGCCCGTCCGCCGGAAGAAAAGAAGAGCGGCTGGGGCTTCTTCGGCCGCAAGAAGGCCGCGTCCGACATGCGCGCCGAACCGCAGCCGGAACCGCGCATGGCGCCTGCTCCGCGGGCGACCGCGCAGACCATGCCGCAGCCCCAGCAGTCCATGGAAGCGCCGCGCGGCAAGGACGATGACCTGTTCCCCGACCACAAGCGGGATGAGCAGTTCGAGATCCCGGCCTTTTTGCGCCGCCAGTCGAACTAGGCTGGTTCCGCTGCGAAATCGAAAAGGGCGGCCTCACGGCCGCCCTTTTTGTTTATAAGGTGCAGGCCATGACGCCCCGCCGCACCATCGCGCAAGCCCTGACCGTGACCGGCACCGCCCTGCATGCGGGAGTGCCGGTGACCATGATCCTGTCGCCTGGCGCATCGGGTAGCGGCATCGTCTTTCGCCGTACGGACCTGGGCGTCGATATTCCGGCGCGCTATGACCAGGTGAGCGAAACCCGGCTGGGCACCGTGATCGGGCAGGGCAGCGCCAAGGTGGGCGTGGTCGAGCATCTGATGGCCGCCACTGCTGGGCTGGAGATCGATGATCTGCTGGTCAGCCTGGACGGGCCGGAGCCGCCCATCCTGGACGGCGATGCACTATCTTATCTGGACCTGCTGGAAGGTGCTGGGCTGGCGGAACAGCCCCAGGCCCGCACAGTCATCAAGGTGCTGAAAGACGTGAGCGTGGAAAGCGGCGACGCCAAGGCCTCGCTGCTGCCGGACGCGGCGCTGTCCTACACCTATGAACTCAGCTTTCCGGTGATCGGCGAGCAATACTACGCCTTCGCCTTCAGCCGTGCCGGCTTCCGCGCCGAGATTGCCCCGGCCCGCACCTTTGGTTTCCTCAGTGAGCTGGAGGCCCTGAACAAGATGGACCTGGCCAAGGGCGCTTCCCTGCTCAACACTCTGGCGCTGGACGATAGCGGGGTGGTCAACCGCGACCGCCAGCGCTTTGCCGACGAGTTCGTGCGCCACAAGATCCTGGATGCCATCGGCGACATGGCGCTGGCCGGGGCGCCGCTGGTCGGGCGCTTCGAGGGCCGCAAGTCCGGCCATTCGACCAACAATGCCCTGCTGCGCAAGCTGTTCGCCGACCCAGCCAATTATGAACGGGTGGAACTTTAAACCTCCCCGGCGCGCGCGAAGCGCGCTTGCATGGGGGAGGTGCCTGTAGCTGGCCCTGGGGCCAGCGAAGGGCGGAGGGGCAGATAAGCAAACAGACACTTTCCTGAATCGGTACGGCCACGGTATATAGAGGCAAAGCGGCGCGTGCCCGTCCCCACGGCCATGTTAAGTTATTGATTTAACGTGGTTTTCGCGCCAAGGACCAAGACATGATGCCTGCCCGGTTGAAGACTTTCGCGCGTGCCGCCCTGCTGGGCGCCGCCCTGGCCATGCTGGCCGGCTGCTCGATCTTTGGCGGCAAGGACGACGAAACCAACAACGCCAACAAGGACGCCGCCAATTACCGCGAGCGCAGCGTCGAGCAGATCTATGCCGATGGCTGGCGCGCGATCGGGGCCGGCGCCTGGGACCTGTGCGCCGCCCAGTTCAACGAAGTGGACCGCCAGCATCCCTATTCGGTATGGGCGCGCCGCGCCATGCTGATCAGCGCTTTCTGCTCCTACCAGTCCAACAATTACACCGGCGCCATCGCCACCGCCGACCAGTATATCTCGCTGCATCCGGGCAGCAACGAAGTCGCCTATGCCTTCTATATCAAGGCAATTTCGCTCTATGAGCAGATCGTGGATATCGGCCGCGACCAGTCCAACACCGAAGGCGCGCTGGTGGCGTTGCAGGACGTGGTGCAGCGTTTCCCCGACACCGAATATGCCCGCGACGCCACCCTGAAGATCGACCTGACCAACGATCACCTGGCGGGCAAGGAAATGGCGGTGGGCCGCTATTACCTGTCGCGCGGCGATTATATCGGCGCCATCAACCGCTTCCGCACCGTGATCGACCAGTACCAGACCACGCCGCAGATCGCCGAGTCGCTGGAGCGCATCTGCGAGGCCTATTACAGCCTGGGGCTGGACAGCGAGGCGCAGACCGCCGCCGCCGTGCTGGGCAAGAATTATCCCGGCTCGGAATGGTACAAAGACGCCTACAACATCATCAAGGGGCGCAATTTGCGCCCCAGTGAAGACAAAGGCTCGTGGATCAGTAAGGCTTTCCGCCGGGTCCTCTGAACGATTCGAGGCGATTCGGAGGCGATCGGGAAATATGCTCGCGGCGCTGACTATCCGGGACATCGTGCTGATCGAGCAGGCGGCGCTGGAATTCGCGCCAGGCCTGAACGTGCTGACCGGCGAGACCGGGGCGGGTAAATCCATATTGCTGGACAGTCTGGGCCTGGCCGTCGGCGGACGCGGACGTGCCAGCGTGCGGGCCGGCGCCGCGCAGGGCTCCGCCACCGCCGTGTTCGAGCCGGAAAAAAACCATCCCGCCTTTGGCCTGCTGCGCGAGCAGGCGATGGAAACCGGCGGGGAGATCGTGCTGCGCCGGACCCTGGCCGCCGATGGCCGCAGCCGTGGTTTCATCAATGACGAAGCGGTGGGCGTGGGGCTGCTGAAGGACCTGGGCAGCCTGCTGCTGGAAGTGCATGGCCAGCAGGATGACCGGGGCCTGTTCGATACCGCCACCCATCGCGCTTTGCTGGACGGCTTTGGCGGACTGAACGGCGATGCGCAAACCGTGGCGGCGTTGTTCGGGGAATGGTCGGCTGCGCGCACCGCGCTGGACGCGTTGAAGGCGCTTGCTGAGCGCGCCCAGGCGGAAGCCGATTTCGTCCGCGCCGCGGCGAGCGAATTGTCGGACTTCGATCCGCAGACAGGAGAAGAAGAAAGCCTGGCAAGCGAGCGCGCCCTGATGATGAACGCGGCGCGGATCGTGGAGGAAGTGTCGTCGGCGCTGGAGTCGCTTTCGGGTGATCGCGGAGCACAGACGGGCCTGGCCCAGGCGTTAAAGAAGCTCAGCCGCATGAACGAGGAAGCGCGCAAGATCGCCGCCCCCGCCGAAACGGCGCTGGAACAGGCCTATGCCCTGGCCGAGGAAGCGCGGCGGGAACTGGATTCGCTGCTGTCGCGGCTGGACAGTGACACCGGCGTGCTCGAGAAAAAGGAAGAAAGGCTGTTCGCGCTGCGGGCGCTGGCGCGCAAATATGGCATGACGCCGGATCAGCTGCCGGCCCTGCGCGACGAGTATGCCGCCAAGCAGGACGCGCTCAGCGCCGGCGGCGGCCAGATGAAACAAGCGGACGCCAAGGTTGCTGCCACGCGCGACGCTTACCTGACGGCGGCGCGCAAATTGTCCAAATCGCGCGAAGGCGCCGTAAAGAAGCTGGAAGCCGCCGTCGCCGCCGAGCTGATGCCGCTGAAACTGGGCCATGCCAGGTTCCGCGTAGCGCTGGAAAAGCTGGATGACGACAAGGGGCTTACCACGGGGCTGGAGAAGATCGCTTTCGAAGTCGCCACCGTGGAAGGCGCCGCCTTCGGCAGCCTGACCAAGATCGCTTCGGGCGGCGAGCTGGCGCGCTTCTCTCTGGCGTTGAAGGTGGCCTTGTCCCAGGTCTCATCCCCCGCCGCCATGGTGTTCGACGAA
>CANCMM010000228.1:0-4232 GCA_947379335.1 Alphaproteobacteria bacterium
GCGCGCAAATCGATGCGGCCTGCCTCGCCGAAATCAGCCAGCGGCTTTCCGGTGGCCGGCTCCAGCGCATACAGATACGTGCCGGCCGCCGCGAACAGCCGCCGCTCTTTTCCCTTGCGCCAAAAGCTGAGGCCGCGCTGCGGCCCGCCCGCCTTCACCCCGGAATGGAAACGCCACTTCAGTTTTCCCGTGGCGCCGTCCAGCGCGATGGTGTCCAGGCTGGGGGTATAGGCATAGACCACCCCGTCCACCGCCAAAGGATGGGTCTGGGGATCACCCATCTCGGCCGTATCGAAGCGCCAGGCCTGTTCCAGCTTGCCGACATTGGCGCGGGTGATCTGCGCCAGGCTGGAAAAGCGCCGCCCACCCTCGCCGCCATAGACCGCCCAGTCGGCGCCCTGGCCGAACGCGGGCGCAGCAAAGGCCAGCAACGCCAATACCCATATTGTCTTGTTGTTTGTCATGCTGTGCGAAACAATCCTGCCCGGGCGACACGATAACAGAGGGGCCCCGCGTGACCAAAATCCTGCTGGCGGGCATCTTCCACGAGACCCACAGCTTCACCGACGATCGCACCACCTTGGGCGATTTCATGATCCATCGCGGCCAGGACCTGCTGGACCGCATCGGCGACGGCTCGCAGGTGGACGGCTTCCTGGCCACCGCCAGGCGCCTGGGCTGGGAGGTGATCCCCACCGCCAACTACCTGTGCGGCGCTTCCGGCATGGTCGAGCATGCGGTGTTCGAGTGGTTCTGGCAGGACGTGGAGCCGGTGCTGCGGGCCCGCGCGCACGAACTGGACGGCATCTTCCTGTCGCTGCATGGCGCCATGGTCACCACGCAGCTGGAAGACGTGGACGGCGAACTGTTGAAGCGCATCCGCGCCATTCCCGGCGCGGAGAATCTGCCCATCTTCGGGGTCTATGACCTGCACGCCACCCTGACCCAGGAGATGGGCGCCCTGTCCGACGGTCTGGTCTGCTACCAGTTGTGCCCGCATGACGACACCTATGAAAGCGCGGTGCGTGCCACCGAGCTGTTGGCCCGCTGCCTGGAAACCGGCATCCGCCCGCGCCAGCATGTGCTGGTGACCAACATCGTGTGGCCGCCCACCGGCACAGGCACCCGCGACGGCGCCATGCATGCGCTGGAGGAAGCTGCCCGGCGCATGGAGCGCGATATTCCCGGCGTGCTGGCGGTCAATGTGGTCGGTGGCTATGCCTATTCCGACGTGCGCGACGCCGGCGTCGCCTTCGGCATCATCACCGAAGGCGATGATGAGGCGGCCAAAGCGGCGTTGCGCGAACTGGAGCAGATTGCCTGGACACGGCGCGAAGAAGGCATCCCGAAGGAACACGACCTGGACGACGTGGTACGCAGCTTTGTGCCGCGCGGGCATGGCCCGGTGCTGCTGGTGGAATCGGCCGACAATATCGGCGGCGGCGGGCCTGGCGATTGCACTGATGTGCTGCGGGCGCTGGTCAAATACGATGTCGCGGGTTCGGGCGTGATCATCGCCGACGCCGCGGCGGTGGCGGCGCTCAAGTCCGTGCCCATCGGCGGGCGCATCACCTTGCCCATCGGCGGCAAGGGCAGCCGGCTGGACCTGGGACCGCTGACCTTGGAAGTCGAGCTGGTATCGCGCAGCGACGGGCGCTTTGAACTGGAAGACCGGCAAAGCCAGATGGTGGTGCTGGGCAGCAACGTCAGCATGGGCGACAGCGCCGTGGTGCGTCATGGCGGGGTCACGATCCTGCTGACCAGCAGGCGGCTGGCGCCGATGGACCTGGGGCAATGGCGCAGCCAGGGGATCGATCCGGAAAAGCTCAGCATGATCGGCATCAAGGCCGCCGTGGGGCACCGGCGCGCCTATGATCCCATCGCGGCGGCCAGCTTCACCGTATCCACGGCGGGGCCCTGCACGTCGGACCTTGCCCGCCTGCCCTACAAAAGACTGCGACGACCCGTTTTCCCGCTGGATGCGATGCACTAAGGTCACACGATGTTGGAAGCCCGCATCGATGCCATCGTGATACTCGGCGGGCTCATTGCCTGGGCCGGAATCTTCGCGGCGGCGGCGCAGGGCAAATTGCATGTCAGCAGTCTTGTCAGCGACGGCCTTCTGGCCGTTTTGGCGCTTCTGATTGCGTACCGGCTTTGGCGCGTTTACCGCCGCTGGAGCCACAAGGGTGCCTGAGACAACGCGGTTCGCGCCCTACCACGCATGGGACCGGGCATTCTTCCTGACCTTTGTCGCCCTGTCCTGGATCGCCATCGTCATGGGATTTGGCCCTGAACTTCATGGGCAGCTTAAGGGGCGGGCGCCCTTTCCGCCCCTGATCGTGCATGTCCATGCGGTGGTCTTTACGGGGTGGATGATCCTGTTCACGGCGCAGATCTGGCTGATCCGCTCGCGGCGCACCGGCATCCACCGCAAGCTGGGCCTGGTCGCAGTGGCACTGGTGCCTGTCATGGTCGTCCTGGGTGTGGCGGCAACCCTGGTCAGCCGCGGGCTGCGCTTCGAAGCGGGACGAACCGACATGCTGGTCTTCATGATCGTGCCGCTGACGGACATGGTGCTATTTCCCAGCTTCGCCATTCCCGGGCTGTTGCTGCGGAAAGATTCGGCCGCACACAAACGGCTGATAATGCTGGCGACGATCATGCTGTTGCCGGCCGCGTTCGGACGCTGGATCGGCCCCTGGATCATCGTCCATTGGGGCGACGGCTTCCTGGGATTCATGGCTCAGTCCTATCTGGGCCCCGACGTCATGATCCTGGTGGCGATGGCGTATGACCGCATGACTCGCGGCCGCGTGCATCCGGTCTATTGGATCGCCGCGCCCTGGATATTGGCGGTGCAAGCGATCACGTCCGCGATCTATCATTGGTCCGGCTGGATGCCGCTGGCGCAACGGATGATCGGTCACTGAGTGCTGGAAAGAGTGGTGGGTGATGCAGGGATCGAACCTGCGACAAGCTGATTAAGAGTCAGCTGCTCTACCAACTGAGCTAATCACCCAAACACTGTCCGAAAGGCTTGGTTTTCCTTCCGGGGAGCGGCCTCATAGCAGAGGGATAACCCCCCTGTCCAGAAAAGCTGCGGGAACCCCTGTGAATGGATTTTGGGGCTATTTTCAGCCCGGAAAACCGGCCTAGATGATGCCGCCGGAATGGCGCGGGATTTCCACCTGGCGATGGATGTGCACGCTCATCAGCAGGCCGAATCCGAACATCACCGTCAGCATGGCGCTGCCGCCATAGGACAGAAGCGGCATGGGAATGCCCACCACCGGGATCAGGCCCATCACCATCAGCCCAGTGATCATGATGTAGAAGAAGAAGTTCAGGATGATGCCCATCGCCAGCAGGCGCCCGAACTGGCTGCGGGCGCTCATCGCGGTCTGCACGCCATAGAAGATGATCACCGCGAACAGCACCAGCAGCGCCAGGGCGCCGACAAAGCCGAACTCCTCGCAGAAACTGGTCCAGATGAAGTCGGTCTGCTTTTCGGGCAGGAAGTTCAGCCGGCTCTGGGTGCCCAGGGTGAAGCCCTTGCCGGCCACGCCCCCCGAGCCGATGGCGATCTTGGCCTGGGTGATGTTCCAGCCCTTGCCCAGCGCGTCCAGTTCGGGATGGATGAAGGTCTCCACCCGCGCCTTCTGGTAATCATGCAGCACAAAGCGCCAGGCCAGCGGCACGGCGGCGGCGACCGCGCCCAGGGTCGGGGCAATCCACCACCAGCTCAGCCCCGCCAGGAACAGCAGCGAGCAGCCATCGGCCACGATGATCAGGGTGGTGCCCAGGTTGGGCTGCAGCACCACGAAGATGGCGGGAATGCCGATCATGGCGAGCCCAATGGCCAGCGGGATCGGCTTGGATACTTCCTCGATGCTCTTGCCGTGCAAAAAGCGGGACAGCGCCAGCACCAGCCCGATCTTCATCAGCTCGGACGGTTGCAAATCCAGCGGCCCCAGCGAGATCCAGCGCTGGGCGCCCAGGCCGACATGGCCCACCACGTCCACTGCCACCAGCAAGAGCAGCGCAAAACCATAGGCCGGGTAAGCCAGCGACATCCACACCCGGATATCGATCATCGCCGCGGCCAGCAGCACGATCAGGCCAAGCGTGAAATGGCCGATCTGGCGCAGCGCCCAGGGCTGGAAATGCGCATTGGCCACCGAATAGAGCATGGCGATGCCGGCCATGCCGATCATGCAAATGATGAGGAC
>CANCMM010000229.1:0-4223 GCA_947379335.1 Alphaproteobacteria bacterium
CTGCCCTGGAAGGTGGCGGCTTATACCCACCGTGCCCCGGGGGGTCAAGCGGCGGATTAATGGGATTTTCAGAGCCCGCGCCTGCACTTGCGAATAATTCGCAAACTGTGCCTCGCCTCCTGGCAAAATTCCTCAATTAAGAGTGTTTCTCAATAACTTGGTCTTTCCGGATACGTCGTTCGCCCCGTTGTACCCCGATGGCGATCCGCTTAGTTTGCGGTCCATGGCCCGTGCCGTTGCCAGCCCCGCGCTGAAAACATCCGCCTTCAAGCGGTGGGTGACGGCGTTTGCGCTGCTGGCCTTTTTCCTTCAGGGCCTGGCGGTCCAGACCCATATCCACGTCCCGCTCCAGCCGGTTGCGGCCCAGAACCTGGCGACCAAGACCGCGTCCCTGCCCGAACAAGCCCCGCTCAAGGCGCAGGACCCGATTGACCAGTGCCGCCTGTGCCAGGAAGTGGCCCATGCCGGCATCTTCGTCGCGCCGACGGCTTCGGCCGTGGCGATCAGTCTTACATTCGCTTTGGCGGAGTTCGCCGCCCGGCCTGACTATATCCCCCGCTCCGCCACAGCCTTTGGCTGGCAGAGCCGCGCGCCACCGCGCCACTAATTCCACGAATCCTCGCGTGCGGCCTGTTTGCGCCGCCCCAGCACGCCCCGGCGTGCGGTTCCCTATTTGGAGTCCATCATGTTCCGTTCCTTTCTATTGTTGAGCGCCACGAGCGCCGCCCTGCTGGCGGCGGCCCCCGCCGTCGCCCAACAAACCACCGAGTCCGTCACCGTCACCGCCGAAAAACTGGCCGCCGCGCGCAACGGCATCCAGACCCAGACCGGCGCCTCCACCTACACCGTCACCGCCAGGGAGATTCAGAATCAGCCTGGCGGAGACAATGCCCAGCTCAACTCGGTGATCCTGCAGATGCCTGGAGTGGCGCAGGACAGTTTCGGCCAGCTCCATGTCCGCGGTGAGCATAACGGCCTGCAATACCGGCTGAACGGCATCATCCTGCCCGAAGGCATTTCGGTGTTCGGCCAGACTCTGGACCCGCGCCTGGCGGAATCGGTGCGGCTGATCACCGGCGCACTGCCTGCCGAATACGGCAATCGCACCGCCGGCATCATAGATATCCAGACCAAGAGCGGCGTGTTCGACAACGGCGGTGTGGTCAGTATGTATGGCGGCAGCCATTCCACCCTGTCACCGTCCGTCGCCTATGGCGGCTCGTCGGGGCATTTCAATTACTTCGTGTCGGGCGACTACACCACCAACACGCTTGGCATTGAATCGCCCGATGGCAGCAACGATCCGCGCCATGACCGCACCCAGCAGTATCACGGCTTCCTGTTCATGCAGGATATCCTTGACCAGAACAGCAGCGTGACGGCTGTACTGGGCACCTCAAACGCCATTTTCCAGATTCCCAATCAGGTCGGACTGCAACCGCCGGGACTGGACGGCATCGTCGGTCTGGGACCGCAAAATCCCGGCAGCGGCAACTTCGTGCTGAATGCGAACGGCGCCACTGGCTTTGCGTCCGAAAATCTGGACGAGCGCCAGCGCGAGATCACCCACTACGGCATCTTCAGCTATCTGCACTCGGCGGGATCGCTGGATTACCAGGTCTCGGCATTTGGACGCTATTCCAGCCTGTTCTTCACGCCCGGCAACAATGTCGGCGATATTCTCTATAACGGCCTGGCCCAAACCGCCTACAAGCGGGACGTGGCCTACGGTCTGCAGGCCGAAGGCGCGTGGCATGGCTGGGCAAGCCATACCATTCGCTTCGGAGTGCTGTATCAGGCCGACGACACGCTTTCGCGTACGACGTCGCGCGTGTTGACGACGGCTCCGGGCGGGGCCGGCATCGGCAATCCCAACCCGCTCTGCACCGATCCCGCACAGACCTGTCAGACTTCGGCGGTGCCGCTGACCATCCCCGACAATGGTAGCAAGCATGGCTACAATTACGGCCTTTATGCTCAGGATGAGTGGGCCCTAACGGACCAGATCACCATCAACTACGGCCTCAGGTATGACGCCTTCTCGGCCTTCGATGCCGAAAACCAGCTTTCGCCGCGCGTGAACGGGGTGTGGAAGCCGACCGAAACCACCACCGTCCATGCCGGTTATGCCCGCTATTTCTCGCCGCCGCCTTTTGAACTGGTGGCGAGCCAGACCGTTTCGCGGTTCGATAACACCACGGCGGCGGGCAGCGGCGGGCCCAACGACACACCGCGCGCGGAGCGTGCCGACTATTTCGATCTCGGCATGGAACAGAAGCTGGGCAGCGATTGGACCGTCGGGTTGGACAGCTTCTACAAGATGTCCAAAAATCTTATTGACGAGGGACAGTTCGGCGCTCCCATCATCCTGACACCGTTCAACTATGCGGCCGGGCGGCAATATGGCGGCGAACTGACCTTGAGCTACACTCACGGCGCGTTCAGCAGCTATGCCAACGCCTCCTATGAGCGGGCAGTGGGCAAGAACATCAATTCCAGCCAGTTCCAGTTCGATCCGGGTGACCTGGCCTACATCGCAGGCAACTATATCCCGCTGGACCATCAGCAGATATTCTCGCTGTCGGCGGGCGCGTCCTACACCTGGGACAAGACGCACTTTTCAGCCGACCTGCTGTACGGCACCGGCCTGCGCAAGGACGGCGCCACGCCCAACGGCAATTCCGTCCCGGCCTATGTCACGGTCAATTTCGGCATCAGCCAGGATTTCTCGGTGATGCACGTGAAAGGCCTGACGGCGCGGTTCGACATCCTCAATGCCTTTGACGAGAGCTACACCATTCGTGACGGCACCGGCATCGGCGTGGGCGCGCCGCAATTCGGCGCCCGGCGCGGATTCTTTGTCGGGTTGTCCAAGGCGATTTAGCCGAAGAGATCGAGCTTTGTGCCAGAAACACGCGCTTCGTGTTCCAGAAGCTTGCGCTTCAGCGGCAGTCCGCCGCCATACCCGGTGAGGCTGCCGTCGGCGCCGATCACCCTGTGGCACGGCACGATCAGGGCGATGGGATTGGCGCCATTGGCCTTGCCTACAGCGCGCGCTGCGGTGGGAGAGCCGATGCGCTTGGCCACTGCGCCATAGCTGGTGGTGGTGCCGAACGGGATATCCATCAGCGCCTTCCAGACCTTTTTGTCGAACTCCGGCCCTTCGGCCGCCAGTTCGAACTCGAAGTCGCGGCGCTTGCCGTCGGCATATTGCGTCACCTGGCGCTGCACGTCCGCCAGCTTGCGCGAATTGTTCTCCGCTTCCGGGTCCACGCGTGCGGCGCCGGTGGCGCGCAGGTTGAAGCGCAGCAGGCGTCCCTCCTCGTCCACCCAGGCGGCGAATTTCTGGAACGGGGAATCGATCAGGCTCCAATAGCGTTTCATGCCGCTTCCTTCAGATAGGTCCATAGATGCATGGTGGCGAGGCTGCGATGGGGCGCAAAGGCGCTCATCAGCCGCGCGGTCTGGTCGGCATCGGGCCGCTCGGGCAGCTTGTGCAGCTTCTGCAAGGCGGTCGCCAAAGCGCTGTCGCCCACCGGGGCGGCGTCGGCGAAACCGCCGCGCATCAGCACATAGCGCGCCGTCCAGGTGCCGATGCCGCGCTGGGCGGTCAGGGCCTTTTCCGCGGCGATGGCCGAACCATCGCCCAGGTTTTCGATATCCAGCTTGCCGCCGGCGATGGCAGCGCCCGCATCGATCAGATACTGCGCCTTGGAGCGCGAATAGCGCCGCGACGCCAGCGCACCGATATCGATATTGGCGACCGCCTCGGGCGTGGGATGGGCGCGCATGTCGCCGATCTTCTCGCCCGCCAGCTCCACCAGGTCACGCCGCAGCGAGGTAGCGAATTTGACATTGATCTGCTGGCCAATGATGCCCCAGCACAAAGCATCGAACCCGGTGGGCAACAGCGGCATGCGCAGGCCCCGGCGGGGCGCGACAAAACCGGCGTGACGGGTCTCGAACTGGGTGACGTCATTGGTCAGCGCCAGGATTTTCAGCGCCGCGCCGTGCAGCGCCGCCATGGCCGCGCGGCTGAGTTTGTTTTCCGCATAGACCTTCACCCAGGCCTGCCCCGGCTCGATGCTGATCTCCAGCACGGCGGGACCATCCTGGGTATGAAGCGCCTTCCAGATGCGATTGCCTTCGCTGCGCTCGCTCAGCCCTTCCGGATCGCGGGCGTGATAACCCAGGATTTCCCTGGCGCGGTAACCGGCGGGAAG
>CANCMM010000230.1:0-4222 GCA_947379335.1 Alphaproteobacteria bacterium
GCGCCGTACCTTCGTGTCCGTAGTCTCGCACGCGAATCCGGCGATGAAGATTGCGGCAGAATAGGCGGCTGAAGACATAGGCCGCCAAGAAATTGGCGGCCCATTGTTGCGAGGGAGATGGTCCGCCATCTCCCTTTTTTATTCCTCGCGCTAAAGGATTGAGCGGGGAATGACATGTGCATCCTGGAGACAAACAGACTGATCCTGCGGCCGCCTGGCCCCAGGGATATTCAAAGCATGACGGTGTGGCTCAGCGATTATGACGTGGCACGGATGACGTCACGCGTGCCGCATCCTTACGCGGAGGATGATGCCGAGGCCTTTATCGCGGCGGGCGAGCCCAACCGTTTCGTGATCACCCGCAAGAAGGACGGGGTGTTCATGGGCCTGACGGGGCTGCATGCCGGTGATGACTATGAGTTCGGCTATTGGCTGGGCAAGCCCTTTTGGGGCCAGGGCTATGCCACCGAGGCCGCCTATCGTCTGGTGACATACGCCTTCGAGGCGCTGGGACTGGAAACTGTCCATGCCGGCTGGTTCTACGACAATCCCGCCTCCGGCCACGTCCTGGCCAAGCTGGGCGCGCGCCACAATGGCTCGAATATGCGGGATTGCCGGGCCCGGGGCATGGCGGTGCTGTGCCATGACATGCTGTTGACGCGGGCCGATTTCCTGCGAAAACAGGCCGCATAGGAGCGCCGGCGCAAGCCGGCGCGACCAATAAACAAAGGGTTCTGATGCGTTTTCTCGATGTCGCCAAGGTCTATGCCCAGTCCGGAGCCGGCGGCAACGGCTGCATCGCCTTTCGTCGCGAAAAGTTCATCGAGTATGGTGGACCTTATGGCGGCGACGGCGGGCGCGGCGGCGATGTGATTGCCGAGGCGGTGGAAAATCTCAACACCCTGATCGATTACCGCTTTCAGCAGCATGTGAAGGCCCAGAGCGGCGAAGGTGGCAAGGGCAAGGTGATGACCGGCGCCAATGGCGACGATGCCGTCATGAAGGTGCCGGTCGGAACCGAGATCTATGAAGAAGACGGCGAGACTCTGATCGTCGACATGGCCACACCGGGCATGCGTTATCGCCTGCTCAAGGGCGGCAATGGCGGCTTCGGCAATTATCATTTCAAGAGCGCCACCAACCAGGCGCCGGAATTCGCGCTGCCCGGCCTGGCGGCCGAGGAACGCATCTTCATCCTGAAACTCAAGTTGATCGCCGATGCCGGGCTGATCGGCATGCCCAATGCCGGCAAGTCGACGTTCCTGTCTCGCGTCTCGGCGGCGCGGCCCAAGATCGCCGATTATCCTTTCACGACTTTGGAGCCCCAGCTGGGCGTGGTGAAGATCGACGAGACCGATTTTGTGCTGGCCGACCTGCCGGGGTTGATCGAGGGCGCGCATGAAGGCGTGGGTCTTGGCGACCGGTTCCTGGGCCATGCCGAACGCTGCGCCTCCATCCTGCATCTGGTCGACGGCACCGGCGATGCGGTGGCCAAGACCTACAAGACCATCCGCGCCGAGCTGGAAGCCTATGGCAATGGCCTGGAAGACAAGCCCGAGATCGTGGCCCTGAACAAGGTGGACGCCATTCCCGAAAAGGATCTGGCGAAGAAACGCGCGGCGCTTGAGAAAGCCTGCGGCCACAAGGTGCATGTCATTTCCGGTGTCAGCGGCGCGGGCATCAACACCGTGCTGCGTGCCATGGCGCATGAGATCGTCCAGCGCCGCATCCGCCAGGCCGAGGAACGTCATTATGCGCAGCCCAAGCGCGCGCCCCGCACCCGTCATGAACGCCAGACGGTGAATTACAACGCCCCGGTGGTGGCCAAGGCGCGTTTGACAGAAGAACTCAAAAAGCCTGAGCCCGCCAAGTCCAAAACACCCAAGCTCGGCGCCAAGGCAGGTCTGCGCCTTGCCAAGGCGAAGGCTGCCAAGGCGAGGGCGGCAGAAGCCGAGATCAGGCCGGCCAAGGCGAAAGCCGTCAAGTCTGCAGCCAAATCGAAGGCCGGCGGCAAGGCCAAGGCCAAGCCCAGGACGCTGAGCAAAACCGGCCAGCGCGCGAAGAAGACGGGCAAGCGATGAGCGATATTTTTTCTGGCGCCAAATTGGCGGTGGTGAAGGTCGGGTCCGCACTTCTGGTGGATGCGGCCAAGGGAGAGCTGCGCCGCGACTGGCTGGCTTCGCTGTGCGATGACGTCGCCGCGCTGAAGAAACAGGGCGTGGCGGTGGTGCTGGTGTCGTCCGGTTCGATCGCGCTGGGACGGCGGCTGCTGAAACTTCCCGCCGGTGAGTTGCGCTTGGAAGAAAGCCAGGCCGCTGCGGCGGCGGGACAAGTGCGTCTGGCCGAAGCCTATGCCGACATGCTGGCCAGCCGGGATATCGTCGCGGCCCAGGTGCTGTTGACCTTCGGCGATACCGAGGAACGCCGCCGCTATCTCAACGCCCGCGCCACCTTGGGCACCCTGATCGAGCTGGGCGCGGTGCCGGTGATCAACGAGAACGACACGGTTGCCACCGCCGAAATCAAATTCGGCGACAATGACCGGCTGGGCGCGCGCGTCGCCTCCATGATCGGCGCCGACCGGCTGGTGCTGCTGTCGGATGTCGACGGGCTTTATACCGCCGATCCCGGCAAAGATGCTTCGGCCAGGCATATTCCCGAAGTCACCGCCATCACGCCGGAAATCGAAGCCATGGCGGGCGGCTCCATTTCGGGTCTTGGGCGCGGCGGCATGACCTCCAAGCTGATCGCCGCCAAGATCGCGATGGGCGCGGGCTGCGATGTCATCCTGGCCAAGGGCGAAAGCCTCAATCCGCTGTCGGCGATCCAGACGGGCGCCAAGCACACCATCTTCCGCGCCAGCCTGACGCCGGCCGCCGCCAAGAAGCGCTGGATCGCCGGTGTGCTGCGTCCTGAAGGCGCGTTGGTGATCGACGAGGGCGCGGTGCGCGCCCTCAAGGACGGCAAGAGCCTCTTGCCCGCCGGTATCCGCCAGATCGATGGCCGGTTCGAGCGCGGCGATGCGGTGGTGGTCAAGGACCGGGACGGCCGCGAAATTGCCCGCGGTTTGGCGGCCTATAATGCGTCCGACGCAGAGCGGATCGCCGGCAAACGCACGGTCGAAATCGAGGCTATTCTGGGCTATCGTGGGCGGGACGAAATGATCCACCGCGACGACTTGATCCTGACGGGAAATGGACATGACGGTTCATAATTCTTCCGATGCACTGGCCGCTGAGATGATGGCGGTGGGCGCCGCCGCGCGCGATGCGGCCCGCGCCATGCGCGAAGCCGGCGGTGACGCCAAGACCAAAGCCCTGACCATTGGCGCCGCCGCCATCCGTTCCCGCGCAGCCGAGATTTTGGCCGCCAACAAGGGCGACATCGAAGCGGCCAAGGCCGCAGGCATGGCCGCCCCCCTGCTGGACCGGCTGATGCTGAATGATGCCCGCATCGAAGCCATGGCGGCGGGAATCGAGACCGTTGCGGCGCTGCCCGATCCGGTCGGGCGCGAACTGGCGCGCTGGTCGCGGCCCAATGGGCTGGACATTGCCCGCATCGCCACCCCCATCGGCGTGATCGGCATCATTTATGAATCCCGGCCCAATGTGACGGCGGATGCCGGCGCCCTCGCCTTGAAGTCCGGCAATGTCGCCATTCTGCGCGGTGGTTCCGATTCCATTCGCTCCTCGCTCGCCATCCAGGCGGCGATGGCCGAAGGCTTGAAAGCGGCGGGCTTGCCCCAGACCGCGATCCAGGTGGTCAAGTCCACCGACCGCGCCGCGGTCGGCATGATGCTGGAAGGCCTTGGCGGTACTGTCGATCTGATCGTGCCGCGTGGCGGCAAGGGCCTGACGGGCCGCGTCATCAACGAGGCACGCGTGCCGGTGCTGGCCCATCTGGAAGGGCTTTGCCACGTCTACCTGCATTCCGCCGCCGATCTGGGGAAATCCCGCAGCATCGCGCTGAACGCCAAGATGCGCCGCACCAGCGTCTGCGGCGCGGCCGAGACCTTGCTGGTGGACAAGGCGGTTCTGCAATCGCACGGCGTTCTGGTGCTGGAAGACCTGGCCAAGGCCGGTTGCGAAATCCGCGGCGACGAAGCGGTGCGCGCCGTCTATCCCGCCGCCAAGCCCGCGACGGAAGAAGACTGGAAGACCGAATATCTGGACGCCATCATCGCTGTGCGGGTGGTGGACGGTCTGGAACAGGCCATTGCCCA
>CANCMM010000231.1:0-4209 GCA_947379335.1 Alphaproteobacteria bacterium
TTCGCCGAGCTGTTCCGGCTGGGCCTGCCCATCGGCATGACCATGGTGTTCGAGGTAGCGCTGTTCAACGGCGCCGCCCTGGGGATGGGCATTATCGGGCTTTCGTCGCTGGCGGCGCACCAGATCGCCATCACCATCCCTTCTCTCACCTTCATGATTCCGCTGGGCATCGGGCTGGCGGCGACCGTGCGGGTTGGCATGGCGGCGGGCGCCGGCGATGCGGTCGCCGCGCGGCGCGCCGGCTTCACTGCCATCGGGATGGCCGCGATCTTCATGTGCTGCGCCGCGCTGGTGTTGCTCTTGTGGCCGCGCGAGATCGCCAGCCTGTGGCTGCCGGACATTCCGGAGAATGCGGACGTGCTGGCGCTGGCGGTCAGCTTCCTTGCCGTCGCGGCAGCGTTCCAACTGGTGGACGGTATCCAGGTCGCCGCCTCCATGAGCCTGCGCGGTTTGAAAGATGCGAGCGGACCGATGTGGCTGGCGGGCGCATCCTATTGGCTGGCGGGCGCGCCCATGTGCCTGATCCTGGCGTTCCCGCTTGGCCTGAAAGGCTTCGGCATCTGGCTGGGATTGGCGTTTGGGCTTCTGATCGCGGCGGTGACACTCACCACCCGCTTCGCGATCCTGTCAAAGAAACCGCTGTAGCGACAGGATCAACGCCACCACGATTACGCAGGTCAGCACAACCACGGCCATCCTCCAGGGACGGCTTTGGCGTTCCTGCTCGGCGGCGATGGCGCGCGCCGTATCGGGATGTAGGCGCACGCCGCCTTCTGCCACCATCTGAGACAGTCCTTCGGCATTCTTGACCAGCTGCGGCAAGTCCTGGGCCAACTTGCCCAGCGCGCCGAAGGTTTCGCCGGCGCGGGTCAGCGCCGCTTCCGGACCCATATTCTCGCTCACCCAGCGTTCGGCCACCGGCCGCGCCGCGTCCCAGATGTCGAAGTCGGGATCCAGGCCACGGCAGACGCCTTCCACCACCACCATGGTTTTTTGCAGCAGCACCAGCTGCGGCTGGGCCTGCATGTCGAAGCGCCGCGTGGTTTCGAACAACTGCCCCAGCAGGCGCGCGATGGAGACGTCGCGGGCGCTCTTGCCGAAAATCGGCTCGCCCACCGCGCGCATGGCCTGCGCAAATGTCTCGATGGGATGATGCGGCGGTACGAAGGCGAATTCGTAATGCAGCTCCGCGACCTTGCGGTAATCGCGCTGCAGGAAACCGGCAAGCGTTCCAGCCATGAAGCGGCGCATGCCCGCATCCAGCCGGCCCATGATGCCGAAATCCACCGCCGCCAGCCGGCCCTGGGCGTCGATGAACAGGTTGCCCGGATGCATATCGGCATGAAAGAAACCGTCGCGTAGCGCCTGTGTCAGGAAGCTGCGCATCACCAGCACCGCCACCTGTTTGGGATCGCGTCCCGCCGCGGCGATGGCCGCGGTATCGCGCAAGGGAATGCCGTCGATCCATTCGCTGGTCAGAACGCTGGCCGCCGTGCGGGTCCAGTCGATATGGGGCACGCGGAATTCCGCTTCGCCACGCGTGCTTTCGTAAAGCTCGCCCGCTGCCGCCGCTTCCATGCGTAGGTCCAACTCCAGCGCCACCGACGCCGCCAGGGTGGCGACAACGGCGGTGAATCGCAGCCGCCGCGCCTCGGCGGACCAGGCCTCGGCCGTGCGGGCGAAGAAGGCCAAGGCTTCCAGATCGCGCATGAACTGCTCGCGGATGCCGGGGCGCAATATCTTCACCGCCACCCGCACCGGCGGGGTGTCGCTGGTCTGGGCCCGGTGCACCTGGGCGATGGAGGCGGCCGCCATTGCGGCCCCAAAGCTGGAGAACAGCGCCTCAACCGGCTTGCCGAAGGCGCGGGTGATCTCGGCGCGCGCGGCACTTTCCGAGAAAGGCGGCAAGCGATCCTGCAGATGTTCCAGCGCCGCCGCCATTTGCGGGCCGACAATGTCGGGCCGGGTCGCCAGCATCTGGCCCAGCTTGATGTAAGCGGGCCCCAGCTTTTCCAGCGCCACACTCAGTCTGGCGCCCGCGTCCGCGCGCCCCGCGCGAAAGGCCCGCGCCGGTCCGGCCAGCAACCAGCCGGCATGCAACAGGCGCAAGAAACTGGAAACGGCGCTCATCAGAGGCGCCAGGCCGAATGCATGGCGGCGATGCCGCCGGACAGATTTCGCACTTTCACCTGCTCCAGTCCCGCATCGCCGATCATCTGCGCGAACTTGGCCTGGGGCGGGAAGCGGCGGATGCTTTCAGCCAGATAGCGATAGGACTCTTCATCCTTGGCCACCAGGCTGCCGATCTTGGGCATCAGCTTGAAGGAATAGGCATCATACAAGGTGTCGAGCCCCGGTACTTCCACCTTGGAAAACTCCAGGCACAGGAAACGTCCGCCGGGCTTCAAGACGCGCCGCGCTTCCACCAGCGCCTGGTCGATATGGGTGACGTTCCGGATACCGAAGGCGATGGTGTAGGAATCAAAATGCGCGTCGGGGAACGGCAGGCTCTCCGCATTGCCACACACCCATTCGATCGCCCCTTCGCCTTTCTCTTCGGCGCGGCGCACGCCTTCGTCCAGCATCTGCTGGTTGATGTCACAGACGGTGACGGCCGCTTCGCCGCCCCGACTGCGCGCCAGATCGACGATGCGAAAGGCGATGTCGCCGGTGCCGCCCGCCACGTCCAGGCTTTTCCAGCCCGGTTGCGGGTTCAGCCATTCCACCATCGCATCCTTCCAGATGCGGTGAACGCCGGCGCTCATCAGGTCGTTCATCAGGTCATAGCGCGCCGCCACCGACGAGAAGACCTCTTTGACAAGGCCTTCCTTCTGGTCTTCGGGCACCTCGCGGAAACCGAAACTGGCGGTTTTCTCAGTCATGCCGGGAACATAGCCGGGGCGCGGCCTAGTGGCTACCGCTGGCGCCCGCGACCATTTAATACGGTCCCATGCCGGAATTACCCGAAGTCGAGACGGTGCGCCTGGGACTGCTGCCTGTGATGGAAGGCCATGTCCTGACGGATGTAGAGACGCGCCGGGACAATCTGCGCATCCCCTTTCCGCAGGGCTTCGCCGCCAGGATGCGCGGACGAAAGGTCGTCCGCTTGCGGCGGCGGGCCAAGTATCTGCTGGCCGACCTGGACAGCGGCGAGACCCTGGTGATCCATCTGGGCATGTCGGGGCGCATGAGCGTCTATGCGCATGGCAAACAGCGCCGCATCGGCTCTTATGTCTACGACAAGGCGCCGGAGGGCGCAGGCACCGGCAAGCATGACCATGTGGTGTTCGAGACCGATGCGCCCGCCCGCATCGTCTTCAACGATCATCGCCGCTTCGGCTTGATGACGTTGGTCGATACCAAGACCATCGAACAGGACAAGTTGTTCAAAGACATCGGCATCGAGCCGCTATCGGAAAAATTCAACACCGCCTATCTGGCACGCGCGCTGGACGGCAAAAAGACGCCCATCAAGTCGGCGCTGCTGGACCAGCGGCTGATCGCGGGGCTGGGCAATATCTATGTCTGCGAGGCCCTGTTCCGCAGCAATATCTCGCCCAAGCGCCTGGCGGGCGCAATCAAGAAGGATCGGCTGCCGCCTCTGGTCGCCGCCATCAAGAAAGTGTTGAAGGACGCCATCGCTGCCGGCGGCTCGACCTTGCGCGACCATGCCCAGGCCACCGGCGATCCCGGCAATTTCCAGCACCATTTCCTGGTCTATGGCCGCGAAGGAAAACCGTGCAAACTGGGCTGCAAAGGCACCGTCAAGCGCATCGTGCAGGCGGGCCGCTCCACTTTCTATTGTCCCAAATGCCAGACGTGAGACAGACATGAACATAAAGACGGAAGTGAATGGTTCGGTCGGTATCGCCACTCTGAACCGCCCCGATGCCCTCAACGCGTTGAACACCGCTTTGCTCAACGAGCTGGCCGACGCGCTGGAATCCTGGGATCGGGGAACTGAAGTCCGCTGCATGATCGTCACCGGCTCTGAACGCGCTTTCGCCGCCGGCGCGGACATCAAGGAAATGCAGCCCAAAAGCTATTCCCAGATGTACCGGGAAAACCTGTTCGGCGAGCAGTTCGACCGCATCGCCCGCATCAAGAAGCCCATTATCGCAGCGGTGGCAGGCCATGCCCTGGGCGGCGGCTGCGAACTGGCCTTGGCTTGCGACTTCATCATCGCCGCCGACACGGCCAAATTCGGCC
>CANCMM010000232.1:0-4182 GCA_947379335.1 Alphaproteobacteria bacterium
GCTCTGATATATCATGCGCGACTGGCGAACGACCGCTCTTGGTGCGCTGCTGATGCTCGCCGGTTGCGCAGCGAGCGGTGTGCAGTCGCCCGAGCGGGCCAGAGCCATCGCGCTGGCATCGCCTTGCGCAAAAATGACGCCCATCCTGGCACCCAATGAGCAGGCGCCCACGCAGTGGCTTGCCGAGCGCCGGGGCGAGCGCTGGTATGCTTGGCTGCCTTACGGGCCGGGCGCGCAACTTCGCGGCGGCAACGGCCAGTTCCCGGCGCAGTTCGGTCACATGGGCGCCTGGATCGATCCCAAGGACGGCAAAGTCCTGGCTTGCGAACGCGGCGGCGCGGAATAACTAGCCCGCGCCCGACTGCACCGCAAATTCGTGGCGGCTGAGCCCACGCGGCGGATCGCCGAAGAAGACCTCCACCGACTTCAGCTTGCCGTCCTGGAACGTCAGCATCTCGGCATTGCGGAAATGCGCATCGGGATGAGTCGTGTTGGGAAAATGCATGGTGCATTCGTAAACCACGGACACCTTGTCGCCCTCCTGCGCGATGGTGACGAAGTCGAACTTCTGGTGCAGCGGCGCCTTGGGCCAGCAGCGCTTCCACCAGGCCGTCAAATCGATGTGATCGTCGAACGGGCTGGTAAAAGTAAAATCGGGCCGCAGATTGCCTTCCATGAAGCCGCGGTCATGCCGCTCATAGGCGCGATAATAATCTTTCGCCCGTTCCTTAAGATCCATCGCGGTCTCCGTTCGTCACTCGGAATGATCCACTGGATCATTCCGTTGGCTTCGCCAATCGTTCCTCACTGAAGGGACTTACCCAACGTATCGATCAGCCAGTTGGTGCCATGCTCTCTGGAACCGGCATCATCATAGCCGTCCAGATAATCGCCATACTCGGTCAGCACCAGTTTGGTGCCGCCACCTTCCGCCATCAGCTCGATACAGGCCTGTGAGACTGAAATCTTCTTGCCGTCCAGATGCATGACATAGCTGTAGACGATCCGTTCATTCGGCACGATATCGCGATAGACACAGTCGAACGCAGTCACCATGCCGCCGGGATGCTTGCCGCTGAGGGTCTCGCGCCCGCCTTCACGGAAGTCGAAGCTCTTTTCGTGCTGTTCAAAGCCCGGCGGGCCGGTGAACCATTTGCTTTTGGCCGCCTCGCTGGCGAAGGCCTGGAAGACGCGATCCGGCGCGTGGCTCCAATGGCGCGTGATGGTGAAACTGGCATGGGTGACCGAACGCATCAGGCATTCTCCTTGACGTAGTGCAGGCGGATCACGCCGTTGTCGAAGGGCTTCTGGGCCACCAGTTTCAGCTTCGTTTTAATGGCGCCCTGGAAATAGGGAATGCCGGCGCCCAGCAGGATAGGATTCTGGAACATCCAGAACTCATCGATGGCATCCAGTTCCAGGAAGGAATGCATCAGGCCGGGACTGCCGAATATCAGCAGGTCTTTCCCCTCGCCCTTTTTGTCTTCCAGAATTTCCTTGGCCTCACGCCGCAACTGGACATTGTTCCAGTCGCTGCCTTCCATGGTGCGCGAGAAGGTGATCTTGGGGATCTGCTCCACCCAGCGGGCATGACGCACGGCGGGTGAATCCGGCTTGCCCAGCATTTTCGGCCAGTATCCGCGCATCATGTCATGGGTGACGCGGCTATAGACCGCCGCACCGGCCGTGTGGATCACCTCGCCCGCGTCGGCGAAGATCGCATCATTCATGGCGATCCAGTCCATTTCGCCCTTGGGGCCACCGCAATAGCCATCCAGCGACACATGCATCAGGGAAATCAGCTTTCTCATTTTTTCTCCTCATCGAGATACGCGTCCAACTGGTCAAGATTGCGCTCCCACATCGCCCGGCGCTCCGCCACCCAGCGTTCCGCCTGGCTCAGCATCGTGGGTTCGATCCGGCAGGTGCGCACTCGACCGACTTTTTCGCTTTTCACCAGCCCGGCATCCTCCAACACCTTCAGGTGCAGCATCACCGCCGGCAACGACATCGGCAGCGGCAAGGCCAGTTCGCTGACCGTGGCGGAGCCTATGACCAGCCGTTCGACCATGGCCCGGCGGGCGGGGTCGGCCAGCGCGGCAAAGGTCTTGTCCAGCTGTTTATTGTTAAGCATGTGCTTAACTATAAAGACCCAACCCTGATCGTCAAGCCCTGTCTTGCAAGCAGCCCTGCCACGATTATTTCTGGCGCACAGACTGGGGTATGGTCCCCCGCCCAACAGGAGGACACCATATGTCCGTCCAGACCCAGCTTTCGCGCATCACGGTACCGCAGATCCGCGCCCACAAGGGCGGCCAGCCCATCGTCTGCCTCACCTGCTATCACGCCCATACCGCCAAGCTGCTGGATCAACATGTCGACATCATGCTGGTGGGCGACAGCCTGGGCATGGTGATGCACGGGCTGGAAACCACCGTGGGCGTGACCCTGGACATGATGATCACCCACGCCAAGGCGGTGATGCGCGGCTCCAAACGCGCGCTGGTGGCGGTGGATATGCCGTTCGGCAGTTACGAGGAAAGCCCGGCTGTGGCGTTCCGCAACGCCGCCCGCGTCATGCAGGAAACCGGCGCCACCGCGGTGAAGCTGGAAGGCGGCGTCCGCATGGCCGAAACCATTGCTTACCTGACACAGCGCGGCATTCCGGTGATGGGCCATATCGGGCTGACGCCGCAGATGGTGCATGTGAAGGGCGGCTTCCGCACCGTGGGCCGCGAAGAAAATGAATGGCCGGCCCTGCTGGCCGATGCGCATGCGGTGTCCGATGCCGGCGCCTTCGCGGTTGTGCTGGAAGGCATGGCTGAACCCTTGGCCGCCAAGATCACAGCGGAGATCGCCATTCCCACTATCGGCATCGGCGCCAGCCCCGTCTGTGACGGCCAGGTGCTGGTGATGGAAGACATGCTGGGCCTGAACCCCAACCCGCCCAAATTCGTGCGCCAGTATGCCCAGCTGGGCCCGGCCATCGAAGCAGCGGTCAAGGCCTATGCCGAGGATGTGCGGTGCCGCCGCTTCCCGGGGGTGGAAAATGTCTACCCCATGAAAAAAGCCCAATAGAAACCGCTTTTTAGGCCCATATCTTACGGCCATACGCATTGCGTATGGGCCCTGCGCGGGCTAATTAACGCGTCCTGTCAAAGACTTCCCTGAAGGTCCCCGGCCCCCGTAAGGGGCCAAAAAGGAATATGGCGCGTGAGTGATATTTTCCGCGAAGTCGAGGAAGACGTTCGCCGCGAACGGTTCGAGAAGCTTTGGAAGGCCTATGGCAACTACGCCATCGTCGCCCTCGTCCTGCTGTTCGCAGGCATCGCCGGCTGGCAGATGTGGGAGCGCCATGAGAACCAGGAGCGCGCCAGGGTTTCGGACGCCTTCATGGCCGCGCAGCGCATCTCCAATCCCCAAGCGGCGGCCGGCGCCTTTGTCGATCTGTCCCGCACCGCGCCCAAGGGCTATGCCAGCGTGGCGCGCCTGGCCGAAGCTGGCGCCATGTTCGCATCCGGCCAGCAGGCCAATGCGATCTCGCTCTACAAAGACATCGCCGCGAATGACAACGGCCCGGTCGGTTCGGTGGCGCGCCTGCGCGCTGCCTGGGCTCTGTCCGAAACCGCATCGCGCAAGGACCTGGCCGAACTGCTGCGCCCCCTGGACCAGACCGGCAATGCCTGGCGCGAGAACGCCCAGGAGATCCTGGCCTATGCCGATTACCGCGCCATGGACACCAAGTCCGCGCTGGCCAAATACACCGCCTTGTCGGTGAACCCCGAAGCGCCCGACGCGCTGCGCGCGCGCGCCAAGGCGATGGCGGCGTTCCTGAAGGGCGGCTGCGCCACCACCTCTGGCAGCGTGCCGGCCGATCCGGTTCCGGTGCCGCCTGCGGCTGCCGCGGCTCCTGCTGCGCCTGCCGCGCCGGCGAAGAAATAGATGAAAGCGTCCCGCAGTCTCCTGCTGGTGGTCGCAGCTGCGTCGCTGCTGCTGAGCGGCTGCTCGGTGGTGGACGAAGTGGGAAGCTGGTTCTCCAGCACCGGCAAGAAATCCAACCTGCGCGGCGTGCGCATTCCGGTGATGTCGATTGACTCCGACCTCAAGCCCGATGCCGCCCTGGCGGCGACGCCGGTGCTGCTGCCGCCGCCCTATCGCAATACCGATTGGCCCCAGCCCGGC
>CANCMM010000233.1:0-4158 GCA_947379335.1 Alphaproteobacteria bacterium
GTCACCGGCACCATCGCGGGGCTGGCCACCATCACCCCCGCCGCAGGCGTGGCGGGTCCGCTGGGCGCGGTGCTGCTGGGCGCGGCCGCATCTTGCGTCTGTTATCGGGGAGTCTGGCTGGTCAAGCGGGTGATGGGCGTGGACGATGCGCTGGATGTGCTGGGCGTGCATGGTGTCGGTGGCGCGCTGGGCACCCTGGCTCTGCCGCTGGTGGCGCTGATCGGCAGCGGCACCGGCCATCTCAATCATCTGCCGCTGCAGCAATTCACCGTGCAGGCCATCGGCGTGGTGTCGGTGGCGCTGTTTTCGGCGATCGCCACCTATCTCATCACCAAGCTGGCGGATATGGTGGTCGGGCTGCGGGTCGATCTTGAGCATGAAACACTGGGCCTGGATTTCGCCACCCACGGCGAGTCCGGCTATCACATGAACCGCTAGGAGCCCCGATATGAAACTCGTCGTCGCCATCATCCAGCCGCACCGGCTGGACAGCGTGCGCCAGGCACTGACGGCCCTTGGGATTGACGGCATGACCGTGACCGAAGTGCGCGGCTATGGCCGCCAGCGCGGCCATACCGAAATTTATCGCGGCGCCGAATACACCATCTCCTTCATGCCCAAGCTGAAGGTGGAAGTGGCGCTGCCCGATGCCCGGGCTGACGATGTCATCGCCGCGATCACCAAGGCGGCGCGCACCGGCAAGATCGGCGACGGCAAGATTTTCACCCTGGACCTGCAGGCCGCGCTGCGCGTGCGTACGGGCGAAACCGGCGAAGACGCTCTCTAAGCTTGCCCTTTGCGGGGCCCTGTGGAATCCATGCCCCGTGGAAGACCCGCATAAGACCGTGCTGGAGACGCTGGCTGCCAAGGGGCGGCTGCGCGCATTGGCATCCACGCGCGGGCTGGATTTCACCTCCAATGATTTTCTGGCGCTGGCGGAAAGCCGGGCCTTGCGCGATGCCGCGTCCGAGGCGTTGGCGCGGGGCGTGCCTGTCGGCGCCGGCGGCTCGCGGCTCTTGCGCGGCAATCATCCTGAGCATGAGGCGCTGGAAGAAGAAGCCGCCAGCTTCTTCGGCAATGAGACGGCGCTGTATTTCCCAACCGGCTTTGCCGCGAATGCCGCGCTGGCCGCCACCTTGCCGCGGCCCGGCGACCTGATTGTTCACGACGCGCTGATCCATGCCAGCTTCCGCGATGGGCTGGACCCGGCGCGCATTCAGGCGATCTCCGCTCCGCACAATGACGTGGATGCGATGGATGCCATCATCAAGGGCTGGCGTGCGGGTGGTGGAACGGGCCGGGTGTGGATTGCGGTGGAGACGCTGTACTCCATGGACGGTGACCGCGCGCCGCTGCCGGAACTGGTGGCGTTGGCCGCCCGCCATGATGCCATGCTGCTGCTGGACGAAGCCCATGCCACCGGCGTGCATGGTGATCAGGGCAGGGGCTTGGGTGCGCGTTACGAAGGCGCGCCCAACATCATTTCGCTGCACACCTGCGGCAAAGGCCTGGGCGCGGCAGGCGCGCTGGTCTGCCTGCCACGTCTCTATCGCGACTTCCTGGTCAATCGCGGCCGCGCCTTCATCTATTCCACCGCGCCGTCGCCGCTGATGGCCGCGGTGGTGCGCGCCAGTTTGAAAATCTGCGCCGGCGCCGAGCAGGAACGTGCTCAGCTTGCCGCCCTGGTGCGCCATGCCGGCGAAGGCTTGCGCAAGCTCGGCATCACCCCGTCGGGTACGCAAATCCAGCCGGTGATCGTGGGCGAAGACAGCCGCGCCGTGGCGTTGGCGGAGGCGCTGCAGGAACGCGGCCACGACATCCGTGCCATCCGTCCGCCGACCGTGGCCGAAGGCACCGCCCGGCTGCGCATCGCCCTGACCTTGCATGTGACGCAGGACGACGTGGACCGGCTGCTGGCCGATCTTGCCGCCGAGATGGCGCGCCTATGAGGTTCGTGGTCAGCGGCACCGACACCAATATCGGCAAGACCGTGTTCTGTGCGGGCCTGTGCGGCTTGTTGGGTGCGCGCTACTGGAAGCCGGTACAGGCGGGCTTGCCCAGCGACAGCGATGTCGTGACGGCGTTGTCCGGCGCGGAAATCGTGCCGGAAGCCTATGTCCTGAAGCGTCCGGCCTCGCCGCACCAGGCCGCGGCGGAGGAGGGCATCGTCATCGATCCGGATTCGCTGGTCCCGCCGGATGGTCCGGCGGTGATCGAAGGGGCGGGCGGGCTGATGGTGCCGCTTACACCCGCCACGCTTTTCATAGATGTCTTCGCGCGCTGGAAGCTGCCCTTGATCCTGTGCACCGCTACCCGCCTCGGGACCATCAACCACACCTTGCTGTCCATCGAGGCGGTGCGCCGCCGCGACATTCCCCTGCACGGCGTGGCCTTTATCGGCGAGGCCAATGCGGAAAGCGAAAAAATCATCTGCGAAATCGGCCAGGTGAAGCGGCTGGGCCGCCTGCCGATAATCGAGCCGCTGACACCGGGCCGTCTGACTGCTGTGTTTGCCAAGACCTTCGACGCCAAGGATTTCGCGTGAGTTCTCCCACCCCCTTTTCCCCAATATGGCATCCCTTCACTCAGCATGCGCTCACCCCCGAATTTCCGGTCGTGTCGCGCGGCGAGGGCGTGTGGCTGGAAACCGACAAGGGCAGGCTGCTGGATGCGATCTCGTCCTGGTGGGTCATTACCCATGGCCATCGGCATCCGAAGATCGTGGCGGCGATCAAGGCGCAGGCCGATCAGCTGGACCAGGTGATCTTCGCCAACCTGACTCACCAGCCGGCCGAGGACGTGGCGCGCGGCCTGATCGAGATGGCGCCGCGCGGGCTGTCTCATGTCTTCTATTCCGACAGCGGGTCCACCGCGGTGGAAGTGGCGCTGAAGATGGCGCTGGGCTTCTGGAAGCATCAAGACAAGCCGCGCACCAAAATCATCGCGCTGGAGCACGCCTATCATGGCGATACAGTGGGCACGATGTCGACGGGCGCGCGCGGCGTGTTCACCACTCCTTATGCGCCGCTGTTGTTCGATGTGGTGCGCCTGCCGTTTCCTGCGCCCGGCCGCGAACAGGAAACCCTCGACATGCTGAAAGTGGCAGCCAAGGACGCTGCCGCCCTGATCGTGGAGCCGCTGATCCTGGGCGCGGGCGGCATGCTGATGTATCCGCCGGAAGTCTTAAGGGCGCTGGCCATCATCTGCCGCCGCAACGGCACGCTGTTCATCGCCGATGAAGTGATGACCGGCTTTGGCCGCACCGGCACCCTGTTTGCCTGCAAGCAGGCCGGCGTTTCACCCGACATCCTCTGCCTGTCCAAGGGGCTCACTGGCGGCTGCCTGCCGCTGGCGGCGACCTTGTGCACGCCGGAGATTTTCGAAGCGCATTATTCAGAAGACCGCAGCCGCACCTTTTTCCATTCCAGTTCCTACACCGCCAATCCCATCGCCTGCGCCGCCGCCCGCGCCAATCTGGAAATCTGGCGCGACGAACCGGTGGCCGGGCGCATCACAGGTCTGGGCGCGATACAGGAAGAGCGGCTGGAAAGGTTCCGCACTGATTCCCGCTTCATCCATGTCCGCCGGCTGGGCACCATCGCCGCCCTGGACCTGAAGGTGGCGGATCCTGGGTATCTGGCCGGCATCGGGCCCAGGCTGACCGCGTTTTTCCTGGAGCGGGGGATATTGCTGCGCCCGCTGGGCAACACCATCTATGTCATGCCGCCTTACGGCATCACGGCGCCGGAACTCGATCTGGTGTATGATGCCATCGCTGCGGCCGCTGCAAAATTCGCGTAACCGTCCGGTGATCCGCACGAACTGACTTGCGTAAAGGTTTTTGGCGTAGAAGCTTCAGGATCAAGCCCATGACGATCAAGCCGCTCTATCTGGTAATGGCCGCCGCCGCAGCGGTGGTGTTCGCACCCTCGCTGGTGTCGCGCACCTATGCCGGCGACCTGAACAAGGAAATTCCCGCCGCGGCCTCCGATCCGGCTTCCACCGGCTTCACCGAAGTCGCGGTCCTGGCCGGCGGCTGCTTCTGGGGCCAGCAGGGCGTGTTCGAGCACATCAATGGCGTCACCAAGGTGGTGGCCGGCTATGCCGGCGGCGGCAAGCAGACCGCGAATTACGACCAGGTCTCCAATGGCAACACTG
>CANCMM010000234.1:0-4138 GCA_947379335.1 Alphaproteobacteria bacterium
GGCAGCACCGGCAGGCTCAGCCACAGCACGTCGAACGGCGCGCCCAGGTCGTCGACCTTCAGGCCGGACTTGTCGCGCAAGGCGGAATGGCGGCCATCAGCGGCGATGGTCACGCCGGCCTTGATCTGAATGTTACCGCCCGGTCCGCTCGCCAGCACGCCGCAGATGCGATCGCCCATCTTGCGGTCTTTCTGCGCGATCAGGTCCTTGGCTTCGGTCTGCATCAGCAGGTGAAAGTTGGGCAGCTTTTTGCCCTGTGCGGCCAGGAAATCCAGGAAATCCCATTGCGGCATCAGGGCGATGAACTTGGCGGCAGTGGGCAGCCGGGAAAAATCGCCGATGGTGAAATGCTCATCCCCGATCTCGATATTGCCGGTGCGAATGCGGGTGTGGGGTAGCTTGAGGAATTCCTCCAGCAGGCCCAGCTCATGCATCACCTGGAGGGTGGAGGGATGCACCGTGTCGCCGCGGAAATCGCGCAGGAAGTCCTTGTGCTTCTCCAGCACCGTCACATCGACCCCGGCCCGGGCCAGCAGATAGCCGCACATCATCCCGGCCGGGCCACCGCCCGCGATCAGGCATGTGGTGGAAAGCGTTTCCAAGTCTATCCCCTTGAGAGGGCCCCTTGCCCTTGCCGGGCGTTGGTCTAACCTTCGCCGGGCATGCGCGCCAATCGTATCCGCGAATTATGGGCATCGGGCAAGCCGGCTTTGAATTGCTGGATCACCCTGCCGGGGACCCTGGCGGCCGAGATGCTGGCGCACCAGGGCTGGGACAGCCTGACCGTGGATTTGCAGCATGGCGCCAGCGATTTCGCCTCCATGTGCGCCATGTTCGCCGCCATCTCGACCACCGACACGGTGCCGCTGATGCGGGTGGCGTGGAATGCGCCGGGCGATGTGATGAAGGCGCTGGATGCCGGCGCCTATGGCGTGATCTGCCCCAATATCGAAACGGTGGAGGAGTGCGAGCGCTTTGTCGGCGCCTGTCACTATCCGCCGGACGGCTATCGCAGCTTCGGGCCCAAGCGCGGGCTGCTGTATGGCGGCAAGGACTATGTCCATCACGCCAACAAGACGATTTTGACCATTATCCAGATCGAAACCCTGAAGGGCCTGCAGAATGTGGATGCCATTGCCGCGGTGAAGGGGCTCGACATGCTGTATGTCGGCCCGTCCGACCTGGGCCTGGCGCTGGGGCGCGAGGCCAAGCAGAATCAGACCGACCCGGTGGTGATGGACGCCATCGACAAGATTCTGGCCGCGGCCAAGAAGGCGGGGCTGAAGGCCGGCATGCATTGCACCAGCGCCGAGTATGCCGCCCAGATGATCGAGAAGGGTTTTGATTTTCTCACCGTCATCTCGGACGAGAATCTGCTGGCGCGCGGCGCCGCCGAACGCGCCAAGCTGGCCTGAACTTCGGCCTTGAAGTCGCCCGGGGCCGGTCTATATTTGCGGTGCAACAATTTTGAAAAGGAGGTGATCCATTGTCTCATTGTCTCAGCCTGCGGACGACTGAAATCGCGAACTGGATCCTTCTCGCGAAGGCCGGCGCCGCTTAACGGCCGTCTTCAGCACGACAATGTCGGGCCGTCACCCTTGCGGGTGGCGGCCCTTCTTGTTTGAAGTAGCGCAATGAACGGCGCAGAGAGTCTGGTCCATACCCTGGCCGAGTGCGGCATCGAGATTTGCTTCGGCAATCCGGGCACCTCGGAAATGCATTTCGTGGCGGCGCTGGACCGCGAGCCCAGGATGCGCGGCGTGTTGTGCCTGTTCGAAGGCGTGGTGGCGGGCGCGGCCGACGGCTATGCCCGCATGACCGGCAAGCCGGCGGCGACGTTGCTGCACCTGGGGCCGGGCTTCGCCAACGCGATTTCCTTTTTGCACAATGCCCGCAAGGCCGGCCAGCCAGTGGTCAATATCGTGGGCGACCACGCCACCAGCCATTCGCAATATGTCCAGGCGCCGCTGACCTCCGACATCATGGCGATCTGCGGTGGCGTGTCGGACTGGCTGCATCAAAGCAAGACGGCGGGCGAGGTGGCCGGCGATGGTGCCCGCTGCGTTCAGGCGGCGCGGGCCGGACAGATCGCGACCTTGGTGTTGCCTGCCGATTGCGCCTGGAACGATGCGGTGGCGCCCGCCAAGCCGCTGCCAGTGGCGCCGCCCGGCATGGTGGACGGCGCGGTGATCACCAAAGTCGCCGCCGCGCTGAAGAACGGCAAGAAGACCGCCCTGCTGATGCGTGGCCGCTGCCTGGAGCGCGCCGGGGTGGAAGCGGCCGGCCGCGTCGCCGCCGCGACCGGCGCGCGGCTGTTCCATGATTATTTCACCCCGCGCATGACCCGTGGGCATGGCCTGCCCGAAGTCGAGCGCGTGCCCTATTTCGCCGAAGACATTGTCGAATTCCTCAAGGAGCTGGAACAGATTGTGCTGGTGAGCGCGCCGCCGCCGGTCACTTTTTTTGCGTATCCGGACAAGCCGAGTTGGGTGACGCCGGAAGGTTGCGAGCTTCTTACCTTGGCCACACCGCAGGACGATAGCGTGGGCGCGCTTGTTGCACTGGCCGACAGCTTGGGTGCGCGCGATTTTGGTCCGCTGGTACGTCGCGTGGTGCCGGACATGCCGCTGCACGGCGCGCTGGACAGCTTCAGCATGGGCGCGATCATCGCCCGGCTGATGCCGGACAATGCCATCCTGTCAGACGATTCCCTTACCGCCGGTGCAGGCCTGCAGGCGTCGCTGAAGCATGGGCCGATGCACGACTGGATCTTGCTGACCGGCGGCGCCATCGGCGATGCCCCGCCCATGGCGGTGGGTGCGGCGCTGGCCTGTCCGGACCGCAAGGTGATCGCGGTGACCGGCGATGGCGCGGCGATGTATTCGCTGCCCGCGCTCTGGACCATGGCGCGCGAGAAGCTGGACGTCACCGTCATCGTCTGCGCCAACCGCACCTACAACATCCTCAACATCGAACTGGGGCGGGTGGGTGCGCTCAATCCCGGGCCCAAGACGCTTGCGATGCTGGACCTGCACGATCCGGTGCTGGATTTCGTGAAGATGGCGCAAGGCATGGGCGTGGAAGCAAGCCGCGCCGAAACCACCACCGAATTCGCCGCCCAGTTCGCCGACGCCATGCAAGCCCGCGGTCCGCGTCTGATTGAAGCGGTGTTTTAGCGGCAGTGTTGCACGTGCTGTTTCTGGCCTAAGCTTCCCAAAAACAGGGAGGCTTGCATGACCATCATCAACCGCCGCGCACTGTTGGGCGCTTCGGGTGCAGCGCTGGCGACACCGGCGCTGGCCGCCTGGCCGCAAGCCGGGCACGGCATGCCGAACGAAGGGCCCGATACACCGCACATCTGTCTTGGTCCCATACCGGATTCAGAAGTCAATCCGGCGGGCATCCGCCGCTATACGCAACTCGGGCTCACCCACATCATCCTGAACGGTGGCGGCCATCCCTGGAATGCCGATACGCTGAAGGCCAAGGTGAAGACCTTGGCCGACAATGGCCTGAAGGTGGGCGATATCGGGCTGCCATGGTCGGGATCCGCGGGCGCCGGCATGCGCGATATCATTTACGGGCGGCCGGGCCGCGATCGCGCGATCGAAGATGTGAAGACATCTATCCGCGCCGCCAGCGCCGCCAGCATTCCCATTGTCGAATATAATTTCTATGTCCACCGCGCCAACGAAGCCTATTACGACCATCCCGATCCCACGCGCGGCGATGCGGGGGTGGAGTCGGTGGATTATGCGCGCATGCAGGGCGTCAAGCCGACCGAAGACGAGGTGGTGCAGGAAGCCGAAACCACCTGGGCCAATCTCAAATATTTCCTTGATGCGGTGGTGCCGGCGGCGGAAGCGTCCAACGTCCGACTGGCGCTGCATCCCAACGATCCGCCCGTGCCGATCAGCGCCGGATCGCCCCAGATCATGTCCACCCTGGCGGGCTGGAAGCGGATGGCGGACATCCGCAAGTCGCCCGCCAACTGCATCATCTTCGATTGCGGCGTGACCCGCGAGCTGGGCGAAGACCCGGTGGAGGTGGCGCGCTATTTCGGCCAGCGCGACCAGATCGGCCATGTGCATTACCGCAATGTGCGGCTGCGCGTCCCGCGCCAGGATTACACCGAGGT
>CANCMM010000235.1:0-4115 GCA_947379335.1 Alphaproteobacteria bacterium
TCGGCGGATGAGTTCGATTCCTCATCCTTGAAGATCGAGAAAGTCGTGCCCGGTCATGCTAAGGGCAATATCCGGCTCAGGGCGCTGGCGCCGGGCAAATATCCCTTCATGGGCGAATATCATGCCGCGACGGCGCAGGGCGTGGTGATCGCCGAATGATTTCCGCGCTCATCATCGTTTTCCGCGAAGTCATCGAGGCGGGCTTGATCGTCGGCATCGTGCTGGCGGCCACCGCCGGGGTGCCGCACCGGAGCCGCGCCGTGGCGCTGGGCGTGATCGCGGGCATACTGGGCGCCTGTCTGGTCGCGGCGTTCGCGGGCGAACTGTCCAACCTGTTCCAGGGCTCGGGGCAGGAATTCTTCAATGCCGCAATCCTGCTGCTCGCCGTCGGCATGCTCACCTGGCACAATGTCTGGATGGCCAGCCACGGCCGCGAGATGGCGCGGGAGCTGAAGGCGGCGGGTCATCAAGTCAAGACCGGTGAGCGGACCCTGGCGGCGCTGTCGATCGTGGTCGGCGTGGCGGTGCTGCGCGAAGGCTCGGAAGTGGTGCTGTTCCTGTATGGCATTGCGGCGCAAGGCGGCACGACCGCCGGCGGCATGGTGACCGGTGGCTTATTGGGCCTGGCAGCGGGCGGCGCGGTATCGGCGCTGATGTATTTTGGCCTGCTCACCATTCCGGCGGGACGGCTGTTCCAGGTCACCAGCGGTCTGATCACCTTGCTGGCTGCGGGCATGGCAGCGCAGGCGGTGCTGTTCGTGCAGAATGGCGGATGGCTGGAATACTTCACCACGACCGTATGGAATACGTCCTGGCTGGTGAAGGAAGACAGCATCACCGGGCGTTTGCTCCATACCCTGGTGGGCTATAGCGAGGCGCCCAACGGCGCGCAGTTGATCGCCTATGGCGTGACCATTCTGATGATCCTGGTGCTGATGCGGCTGGTTCCCCAGGGCCAGAAGAGCGCGAAAAGCGCGCCCGCGTAAAACACGCATAAAATCCAACTTGAATTGCGGGCTTTGTGGAACCGCGATGGTAAGGCGCGCCCGGTAACGTGCAGGCGGGGCACGACGAGTACCGTAATGGGGCAAGAACAATCCGCCGCGGATTCCGCGATCTACGACCTGCTGCTGGAAACGGCGCGGGCGATGGTGCTGCGCGGCGACAACAAATTCTCCATCGCGAGCCTGTGCGCGGAGGCGGGTGTCGAACGCGCCCAGTTCCGTGCTCACTTCACCGGCAAGACGGCGCTGATGGCGGCGTTGATGCAGGAACGCCCCGTTGATTCCGCGCCGGCTGCACAGACATCAATTGAACCGGCACCCGCCGCGACACCTACCCCTAAGGCGGAGACAACGGTCGAGCCGGCTGTTTCCACACCCGACGCATGGCTCGAACGCCGTCTTAGGGTCTTTGAACGCGCCTTGAACGCGCTGGAGGCCAAGGCCGAGGCCAATGCGCGCGAGCAGGCCCGCGCCATCGCGCTGCTGGAAGAGCGGCTGGCCGGCGTGCCGCAGGCATCGATCAGTGTGCCGCAGGCGAAGGTGGAGCAGCGCGCCGCGCCGCGGGATGTGCCGCGCGATGTCGTGATGCAGACGGTGGCGGCGAGCGTGCCGCTGGAAGGGCTGCAAGCTGTCGAGGCTGAAGCCGGGCCGGACGCAGAAGCCCAGACCGAGATCGAAGCGGAGAAGAAGGCTGCGCCGGATTTGCTGGCACTTCCGCCGCTGCCGGTGACGATCATCGCCAAGGAAGATATGGCGGACGTCTTGCAGAATGCGCGCGAAGCGGCGCGCGCCGCCGCCGCGGTGATCGCCGAGGCGCCCAAGCCGGACAAGAATTTGCGGGCGCGCTGGCTGGCGATCGCGGCGCTGGCGCTGGTGGCGCTGTTCCTTTGCATCGGGCTGACCCTGGGCGATACCGCCGGGGCCTCGCAGCTTCAAGGTAACGGCATCAGCAAGCGGCAGCTTGCCCATACCGGGCTGGCGCGCACCATCGCGCTGGCCGATTACGGTGATGCGAGGGCGCAGGCCAAGCTCGCTTTGGCGTATCTGCGCGGGCAGGGCGTGGACAGCGATCCCGGCGCGGCGCTGCGCTGGAGCGCGGCGGCGGCCAATGCGGGCGAGCCGATGGCGCAGTATCTGTTGGGCGCGCTGTATCAACAGGGCGACAAGTTCAAGGCCGATCCGGCACTGGCCTTTGCCTGGTTCGCCAGCGCCGCCGCCAAGGGCAATCTCAAGGCGATGCACAATCTGGCCATCGCCTATGCGCAGGGGCTGGGCACGGACAAGGACGAAGCCAAGGCGGCGGAATGGTTCACCCGCGCCGCCGAGCGCGGTTATGTCGACAGCCAGTTCGACCTGGCAGTGCTGTATGAGCGCGGCACCGGCGTAAAAGAGGATCTGCGCCAGGCTTTGAAGTGGTACGCCATCGCAGGCCTGGCGGGCGATGCGCCGTCCAAGGAGCGCGCGGAGGTGCTGCGCGGGCAGCTCAAGGCAGCGGATGTGAAACTGGCGGCCAATGCGGCACTGAGCTTTTCGCCGCTGCCGGCGTTGGGCGAGGCCAACAGCCTGTGAAGCACGCCCTGCCCACATCGAGGAAGCTACATGCGGGGCATGGCGACCTGACCACCTAGCTTGGAGAATGACCGCTTTTGACCCAAAGCGGACATTGACGGGATAGCTGCCTTGACGACATTACCGGCACAAACGCACTCAGAGCCGGTTTACGGGAAGCCTGAGATAGACTTGGCCGTTCGGGTCCTTGGGCGGCATCTGTCCCGCTCTAATGTTCACCTGGATGGAAGGCAGTAAAAGAACGGGCGCTGCCAGCGTCTTGTCTCGCGCAACACGGGTTGCCACGAACTGCTCTTCCGCTATCCCATCATGAATGTGCACGTTGTGAGCCCGCTGCTCGCTGACGGTGGAGTGCCAAAGATAACCGTCACGGCCAGCTGGCTTGTAGTCGTGGCACATCCACAGATGCGTATCGGGCGGAAGCGACAGGATGCGCTTAATTGAGTGATACAGCATGTGGGCATCACCGCCGGGAAAATCTGTTCTGGCGGTACCATAGTCCGGCATGAACAAGGTGTCGCCGACAAAGACATTGTCATCGACTTTGTAGCTGACACAACCCGGAGTATGGCCTGGCGTGCTCAACACCTCGATTGTAAGCCCGCCTGCTGAGAGTGCTTCGCCATTCTTAAGGAGGCGGTCGAATTGCGCACCATCTCCTTTTACGTCCTTCGCATCGAAGATCGGTGCAAAAATCTTTTGCACGTCCTTGATATGTTCGCCAATCGCGACCTTCGCGCCCGTGGCGGACTTGAGATAGATTGCTGCCGACAGATGATCGGCATGAGCATGCGTTTCGAGGACCCAATCGACAGTCAGTCCGCCATCCTTCACGGCTGAGAGGACCTGGTCGGCAGAGCGCGTGGTCGTTCGCGCAGTTTTGGGATCGAAGTCCAGCACAGGGTCGATTATGACGGCGTGGCGCGTCGTCGGATCGCTCACCAGATAGGTGACCGTAAAGGTCTGCTCGTCGAAAAACGACTGAATCTCGGGTTTCATAGCTTGTACCCCCTTGCTGCTTGACTATATATTAGTTAAAACTGATATATCAAGCTAAGAGCACAGGACAGATGGCCGCGATTTCGACCAAGGACTTGAAGGCGATGCGCAAACACGCGGGCGAGGCTGCTGCCATGATGGCGGCCCTGTCTCATGAGGCGCGGCTGCGGGTCTTATGCGACCTGGTAGGGGGTGAGCGCATGGCGGGCGAGCTGGTGCAGCGTTCCGGCCTTAGCCAGTCGGCCCTCTCGCAGCATCTGGCCAAGCTGCGCGCGGAAGGCCTGGTGACGACCCGCCGCGAAGGCCAGTCGATCTTTTACCGCATCGCCGATCCCAACGCGGCCCGCATCCTGGGCGTTCTACATGACATCTATTGCAAGAGGTAATCAGCATGAGCCTTCCCACCATCAGCCCCGTCGAGGCCAAACGCCGTCTGGCAAACGGCTCGGCCATTCTGGTCGATATCCGCGAGCCAATGGAGCACGCACGCGAAGCGATCCCCGGCGCGCGGCTGCACCCGCTATCCGCATTTGATGCACAGGG
>CANCMM010000236.1:0-4102 GCA_947379335.1 Alphaproteobacteria bacterium
ACGCGCTTGCCGGTGAGCTTGAAGGAGATCACCTGCACTACGACTGAGACCGTTTCGACAACAAAGAGTCCGCCGACCAAACCCAGCACGATCTCATGCTTGACGACCACCGCCACCACGCCCAGCGCGCCGCCCAGCGGCAGCGAACCGGTATCGCCCATGAAGATGGCGGCGGGCGGGGCGTTGTACCAAAGGAATCCCAGGCCGGCGCCGACCAGCGCCGCCAGGAAGATCACCAGCTCGCCGGAATATTCGATGTAGGGAATCTGCAGATAGGCAGCGAATTTCTCGTTGCCTACCAGATAGACGATCAGGATAAAGGCGGCGGCCGCGATCATCACCGGCATGATGGCCAGCCCGTCCAGCCCGTCGGTGAAGTTCACCGCATTGGCGGCGCCGGCGATGACGAAGACGCCGACCACCAAAAAGAACAAGCCTAGCGGTAACAGCGCCGCCTTGAAGAAGGGCACCGCCAGCGCGCCCGACAAGGCCGGCGTCTCGGACTGCATGATCAGCCAGGTGGCCAGCGCCGCCACGCCGAATTCGATCAACAGGCGGCTGCGGCCGGAAAGACCGTCAGACGTGCGCTTGGTCACCTTGTAATAGTCGTCCAGGAAGCCCAGCAGGCCATAGCTGACCGTCACCAAGAGCGCGATCCAGACATAGCGGTTGGACAGGCTGGCCCACAGCACAGTGGAGCTGATCCAGGGGATCAGGATCAGCAGCCCGCCCATGGTCGGGGTGCCCGCCTTTTCCAGGATGTGGCGCTGGGGACCGTCGGCGCGAATCGGCTGGCCCTTGCCCTGCTTCACCTTCAGCCAGCGGATCAGCATGGGATTGATCATGAAGGCGATCATCAGCGCGGTGACGATGGCGCCCACCGCGCGGAAGCTGAGATATTTGAACAGGCGGAAGAAGGCCAGCTGGTCGGTATGGGTGAGAAGCGACAGGTAATAAAGCATCAGGCGCCCTTCTCTCTGAGAGCTTCCACGATCACCGACATGCGCGCGCCGTTGGAACCTTTGACCAGCACGGTGTCGCCGGCTTTCAACGCCTTGGTCACCATCGGCAGCAAGGCAGTGGAAGTTTCGGCATAGCCGCCGCGGCGCGATGCCGGCAGCGCGTCCCACAAGGCCTTCATCTGCGTGCCGCTGGCGAACACCAGGTCGGTCTTGTTGGCGTCAATCGGGGCGACCAGGCCGGCGTGATGGACCATGCCGCCCTCGCCCATTTCCAGCATGTCGCCCAGCACGGCGATCTTGCGGCCCTTGGCGTTGCCCAGCAGCGCCAGCGCCGCCGCCATGGAAGCGGGATTAGCATTGTAACTTTCGTCGATGACCGAAATGCCGTTCGCGTCGAAGCGCGCCCCTCGCCCTTTCAGGGCGGTGAACTTCTTCAGGGCGGCGGCGGCATTCAGCACATTGCCTTCCAGCAGCGCGATGGCGGTCAGCGCGCCCACTACATTCTGGGCGATATGCTCGCCCGGCGCACCGACATGGCAATCCACCGCCACGCCCAGGATATCGGCCTTGACCCGCATGCCTGCGCCATCGGGTGCAAAGGAAATCAGCCTGGCGTCGCCCTTGGCCCCGAACGTGACGATGCGCGACACCTGCGCCTGCTTGGCGCGGGCCTTCAGGCGGTCTGCATAGACACTGTCGGAGGGGATCAGGCCCGCGCCGCCCGGCAACAAGCCTTCAAAGATCTCCGACTTGGCATCGGCGATGGATTCGCAGTTGCCGAAGAATTCCAGATGGGCGGGCGCGATAGTGGTGATCAGCGCCACATGCGGGCGCACAAAACTGGCCAGGTTCCGCAGCTCGCCGAAATGGTTCATGCCCACTTCGAAAATGCCATATTCAGCGTCGCGTGGCAGGGCGGCCAGCGACAGCGGCACGCCCCAATGATTGTTGTAGCTGGCGGCGCTGGCATGGGTGCGACCCAGCGCGTTGCAGGCCAGGGCCAGGATTTCCTTGGTGGTGGTCTTTCCCGCGCTGCCGGTGACCGCCAAAATCTTTGCATTGCTGCGGGCCCGGGCCGCGCGCGCCAGGTCTTCCAGCCCGCGCTGGGTATGGCCGACGGTCAGCAGCGCACCTGTTACGCCGTCCGGCGCATGGGTGACCAGCGCGGCGCCGGCCTTGGCCTCGAACGCGGCGCGCACGAAATCATGGCCATCGCGATTGTCGCCCTTCAAGGCGACGAACAGGTCGCCTTCTTGAAGGGTGCGGGTGTCGATCGACAGGCCGTTCACGGCAAAAGGCTTGCTGGCCTGCCCGCAGGTGGCGGTTTCGGCTTCGAGGTGCGACCACAGGCTCATGCCGCGCGGCCTCCCAGAGCCAGCGCGGCGGCAATCGCCTGTTCGCGGTCCGAAAAGGGAAACACCTCGCCCTTTATATACTGGCCGGTCTCATGGCCCTTGCCGGCGATAATCAGGACGTCGCCGGTCTTCAGATCGGCCATGGCGGTGCGGATGGCTTGCGCGCGGTCGCCGATCTCGCGCGCGCCCGGCGCCGCGGCCAGGATCTCTGCCCGGATGGTGGCCGCATCTTCGGTACGGGGATTGTCGTCGGTGACGATCACGTCATCCGCGTGGCTGACGGCCGCCGCGCCCATCAGCGGACGCTTGCCCTTGTCGCGGTCGCCGCCGCAGCCGAACACCACATGCAACCGGTTCGCGGTGTGGGGGCGCAGCGCCTCCAGCACTTTTTCCAGGCTGTCAGGAGTATGGGCGTAATCGACATAGACCGGTGCGCCCGATGCGGCGAAGGCGACCTTCTCCATCCGGCCGGGCGCACCCTTCAGATGCTCCAGCGCGGCAAACACCTTGGCGGCATCTTCGCCAAGCCCAATGGCAAGCCCCGCGGCCACCAGCGCGTTCGATGCCTGGAAAGCGCCGGCTTGCGGCAGTTCAACGTAATAAATCTTGCCCTGATAATGCAGGGTCAGCGCCTGGGCGCCGCCGCGATCCTCGCGCCGATCCAGCCGGATGGTGTCGCCCTTGCGGCCAACCGTGATCAAGGTCAGCCCGCGCCCCTGCGCCGCGGCGATGAAACGCTCCGCATGATCGGCATCGGCATTGATGACCGCAACGCCACCATCAGCGACCACTTCGGAGAACAGCCGCAGCTTGGCGGCAATGTAGTCCTCGAAGGTGGGATGATAATCCATATGGTCGCGGGTGATGTTGGTGAAACCGCACCCCTTGATCGTCACGCCGTCCAGCCGATGCTGGTCCAACCCGTGGCTGGAAGCCTCGATCGCCAGCCGGTCCACGCCATCGGCCTTCAACCTGGCCAGCAATTCGTGAATCTCCACCGGATCGGGGGTGGTGTGCGCCAAGGGCATGGTGCCGTTCGGTCCGACCACGCCGACAGTGCCCAGGCTGGCGGCCGGCTTGCCCAGCGCTGTCCAGATTTCGCGCAGGAAGGCGACGATGGAGGACTTGCCCTTGGTGCCGGTGACGGCGGCGACGATGTCGGGTTGGCTGGCGAAGAAGGCGGCGGCATAGCGCGCCAGGCCGGCGCGGGGATTCTCGTCGGGGATGAAGCGCACGCCCAGCGCCGCCACGTCATCGGCGATGGCCGGCGCGCCCAGCACCGCCACGGCGCCGCGCGCCACCGCGTCTTTCACAAAGCGCGCGCCATCGGTCTTGGTGCCCGTCAAGGCGGCGAACAGATAACCGGGTTTGACCTTGCGGCTGTCGCTTGCCAGACCCGTTATCGTGAGGCCCGTAAAGCCTTTCATGCCCGCCATTGTCGAATCCGATTGTGGCGTCATTGCGAGGCCAGCTTGGTCGGCGGGATGACATTGGGCACGCCCAGCAGCGGGGCGATGCGGGCGATGACGCGGCTGACGGCCGGCGCAGCCGTCCAGCCGGCCAGAGCGAAACCGGCGGTTGCCTTGGTGCCGTGCGGCTGATCCAGCAGGATGTACACGACATAGCGGGGATTATGCACCGGGAACACGCCGTAAAAGCTGGTGCGCAGAGCATGGGGAATATACCGGCCGCCCGGCCCCGGCACCTGGGCCGAACCCGTCTTGCCGCCCACGTCATAACCGACGACATCGGCGCGCTTTCCCGATCCATTGGTCACGACATAAC
>CANCMM010000237.1:0-4098 GCA_947379335.1 Alphaproteobacteria bacterium
CGAGGAAGTGCGCCGCCGCGTCAAGGAAAAATCCGGTGTCACCCTGGAATGGGAAATCAAGCGGGTGGGCATAGCATGACCCGGTTCCGCAAGATCGCCGTGCTGATGGGCGGCATGTCCGCCGAACGCGAAGTTTCGCTCTCCTCGGGTCGCGGCGTGGTCGCGGCGCTGATCGAGGAAGGTTTCGATGCTTCGCCGCTCGATCCCGGCCCCAATCCCGGCCAGCAACTGTTCGAAGCCAAGCCCGATGCAGTGTTCAATGCGCTGCATGGCCGCTTCGGCGAAGACGGCACGGTGCAGGGCCTGCTGGAACTGATGCGCATTCCCTATACCCACTCGGGCGTGTTGTCCTCGGCGCTGGCGATGCACAAGGAGCGCACCAAGGACGTTTATCGCGCCGCCGGCCTGCCGGTGGTCAAGTCCATCGTCGCCGACCGCCGCGAGGTCGCCAAGGCGCACCTGATGGAGCCGCCTTATGTCATCAAGCCGGTGAATGAAGGCTCGTCGGTCGGCATCTATATCATTCGCAAGGGCGACAATCGCCCGCCGGCCGAACTGGGCGCCGACACCTGGAACCTCTCCAGCGAGATGATGGTGGAAGAATTCGTGCCGGGCCGCGAACTCACCGTCAGCGTGATGGGTGCCAATCTTCTTGGAAAGGAGAGGGCACTTGGCGTGACCGAGATCACCACCGAGCTGGAATTCTACGACTATGAGGCCAAGTATGCGCCCGGCGGCTCCAAGCACGTCATCCCGGCGCAGATTTCAAAGGCTGCCGCTGATCAGGCGATGGAACTGGCGATCGCCGCCCACAAGGCGCTGGGCTGCCGCGGCGTCACACGCACCGATTTCCGTTACGACGACACGGGCGCAATCGCACGCATGATCCTGCTGGAAACCAACACCCAGCCGGGCATGACGCCGACCTCGCTGGTGCCCGAACAGGCCGCCCATATCGGGATGAGTTACGCCAAATTGTGCCGTTGGATTGTGGAGGACGCGTCATGCGATCGGTAAATGTGGAACGCAAGAGCCGCGCCAAGGCGCGCACCCAGGCCGTCCGTCCCGCCGCCAAGAGCCGCCGCGACCTTCCCGCCGTGCAGCCGGGCAGCGCCCGCCGCGACAAGGATACGGGCGCGATGGGCCAGCTTGGTGCGCGCCTGTCGCTGTTCATGCGCCGTCCCATGATGGCCTTGTGCGGGTTGTTGCTGCTGCTGGTGCTGCTGGCGGCGTTGCTGGCCAGCGGCGTGATTGGGCGCGGCTTCCATGCCGTGGGCCGCGGTTTTGGCATCATCACCGCGGATGCCGGCTTCGGCATTTCGGAGATCCACATCACCGGCAACCGCCGCACCCCCTATCGCCAGGTGCTGGAAGTGCTGGGCATGAAGCCCGGCCAGTCCATCTTCAGCGCCGACCTGTGGAGTGCGCAGAACCGTCTCAATCGCCTGGACTGGATCGCCTCCGCCGAAATCCACCGCCGCTATCCCGACGCCATCTATGTCTCGCTGGTAGAGAAGCGACCCTTCGCCCTGTGGCAGCCGCCGGCCGATGCCAAGGGCGAAGCGCCCATCACCGTGGTGGAACGCAACGGCAAGCCCATCACCAACCATGAAGTGGAAAAGTTCCGCCGCCTGCCCAAGCTGGTGGGTGCGGGCGCGCCCGCTGCCGCCGCCGATTTGGTGGACGCCGTACAGGGCAAGCGCGCCATCGCCGCGCGCATCGCCGCTTACTCGCGCATTTCCATGCGCCGCTGGAACCTGATCCTGGATGACGGGGTTGTCGTGCAGCTGCCGGAAACCGGCTGGCAGAAGCAACTCGATGCGCTGGAGCATTTGATCATCGACAGCTCGATCCTGGAGCGCGATGTTACCGAAATCGATTTGCGGTCACCGACGCATTACTTCTTCGTCCTGAAGACCGGCGAGAAGAAGGACGTGGAACGAGGGAAAGAGACATGAACCAGACGGTCCGCTTGCGCGTGAACAACGAAATCCCCGCCTACCGCACCGGCCTTGTGTCGGCGCTGGATGTCGGCACCTCCAAGATCGTCTGCGTCATCGGCCAGGCCGAAGCGGGTTCGCTGAAGGTGCTGGGCTCGGCCTTGCGCGAGTCCTCCGGCCTCAAGGCAGGCACCATCACCAGCCTGGAGCAGGCCGAGGAGTCCATCCGCGACTGCGTCGCCGCTGCCGAGAACATGGCCGATGCCCGTATCCAGAATGTGCTGATCAGCGTCAATTGCGGCCAGCCCGTCAGCGTCACCAGCCGCACCGTGATGTCGCTGGACGGCGCGCTGGTCTCGGACAACCACTTGCGCGCGCTCTTGGCCGATGGCCGCGCCCGCGCCAAGCTGGAAGGCCATGAGATCATCCAGAGCGCGCCCACCACCTATGTGGTGGACGAAGCGCGCGGGGTAAAGAACCCGTCCGGCATGTTCTGCCAGCGCATCGGCGTGGCCATGCATGCCGTGGCGGTCAGGCCCAGCCCGCTGCAGAATCTCAAGCTGGCGGTGGAACGCTGCCATCTCAATGTCATCGGCACCCAGTTCGGCGCCTATGCGTCGGGGCTTTCCACCCTGACCGAGGACGAAAAGCAGATCGGCGCCACGGTGATCGACATGGGCGGCGGCACCACCTCCATCGCCGTCTTCCTGGAAGGTCATCTGGTGCATGCCGATGTCGTGCCGATGGGCGGTTTTGCCGTCACCAGCGACATTGCCCGCATGCTGGCGGCGCCGCTGGCCGCCGCCGAACGCACCAAGACCCTGTACGGCGCGGCCATGGGCGAGATGGACGGCGGGGCCGATGTGGTCTCGGTCGCCCAGATGGGCGAGGAGGGCGACGATGCCGCCCTGCGCCTGCCGCGCTCCATGCTCACCCGCATCATCCAGGCCCGGCTGGAGGAGATTTTCGGCGAGGTCCAGACCCGGTTGCGCGCCTCGGGCTTCGACGTGGCGGCGGGCCGTAGAGCCGTGCTCACCGGCGGCGCCTGCCAGCTGGCGGGGACCCGCGAACTGGCCGCCCGCATCCTGAACAAGCAGGTCCGCATCGGCCGGCCCCAGGCTTTCGCAGGGTTAGCCGCCGCGTCGGCCGGCCCGGACTATGCCACCGCCATCGGCCTGCTGATGGCCGGGGCGACCATGCCGCCCGAACTTTTGAATCCGGATATCGCCCTGGGGCACCGCCAGGAGAAGAATGAAAGCTGGCTCGGCCGGTTGACCCGCAGGTGGCTCTAATGATTCAACAATACAACAGCGAATCAGTTGGGAATTCTGGCGTGCCGCAAGGTGATCGAAACATCCCGCAAGCGTCGGCGAAAGCCGGAGCGACCAACATGATGAGGAGAATCTGATATGGCGATCAACCTGAAAGTGCCCGAGACCAAAGAACTGCGTCCCCGCATCACCGTTCTGGGCGTGGGCGGCGCCGGCGGCAACGCCGTCAACAACATGATCGAGGCCGGTCTTGAAGGTGTCGACTTTGTCGTCGCCAACACCGATGCCCAGGCCCTGGCCCAGTCCAAGGCCCAGCGCCGCATCCAGCTTGGCGTCTCCACCACCGAAGGCCTGGGCGCGGGCGCCCAGCCGGAAGTCGGCCGCGCCGGCGCCGAAGAATCCCTCACCGAGATCATGGAGCAGCTGTCTGGCGCCCACATGGTGTTCATCGCCGCCGGCATGGGCGGCGGCACCGGCACCGGTGCAGCCCCCGTCATCGCGCGGGCCGTGCGCGAAGCCGGCATCCTCACCGTGGGCGTGGTCACCAAGCCCTTCAGCCTGGAAGGCGACCGCCGCATGCGGGTGGCCGAAAGCGGCATTCAGGAGTTGCAACGCTTCGTCCACACCCTGATCGTCATTCCCAACCAGAACCTGTTCCGCGTCGCCAATGAGCGCACCACCATGGCCCAGGCCTTCGCCATGGCTGATGAAGTGCTGCATGCCGGCGTGCGCGGCGTCACCGACCTGATCGTGATGCCCGGCCTGATCAACCTGGACTTTGCCGACATCAAGTCGGTGATCTCCGAGATGGGCAAGGCGATGATGGGTACCGGCGAAGCTGAAGGCGAGGACCGCGCGCTGCGGGCCGCCGACATGGCGATCTCCAA
>CANCMM010000238.1:0-4095 GCA_947379335.1 Alphaproteobacteria bacterium
TGGCAGCGATACAGGCGGAAGGGATCCTCCAGGTTATCCAGCCGCTCGCCGGTTTCCTCGTCGCGGCTGTCGATCAGCCAGCGATAGGATTGCAGCAGCGCCGCCGGTCCCAGATAGCGCTCGGAATTCCACCAATAGCTGGGGCATGAGGCCGAGCAACTGGCGCACAGGATGCACTCATAGAGTCCGTCCAGCTTGGCGCGATCTTCCGGCGACTGTTTCCATTCCTTTTCCGGCTCCGCCGTCTGGGTGCGCAGGAAAGGCTGGATGGAGACATACTGGGCATAGAAATTGGTCAGGTCAGGCACCAGGTCTTTCACCACAGGCATGTGCGGCAAGGGATAGACGCTGACGGCGCCGGAGCAGTCATTGATCGCCTTGGTGCAGGCCAGTGTATTGCCGCCGGCGATGTTCATGGCGCAGGAGCCGCACACGCCTTCGCGGCAGGAGCGGCGGAAGGACAGGGTCGGATCGATCTCGTTCTTGATCTTGATCAGCGCGTCCAGGACCATCGGGCCGCAGGAATCCAGGTCCACCGAATAGGTGTCGACCGACGGATTTGCGCCGTCATCGGGATTGTAGCGATAGACTTTGAATTCCTTGGTGCGCTTGGGCTTCTTGCCATTGGCGGCCTTGTCCGCAGGCCAGACCTTGCCCTTCTTCACCCGGCTGTTCTTGGGCAGCATGATCTCGACCATGAAAGGCTCCTGCAGGCGGGTGATTTGCGGCTGAGATTGCCAGCGCGGGGGCTTGGGAACAACCCTTAGCTACGCGACGATTTGCTCGAAGACCCATGCGATTTCGGCGGGGGTATCCTTCATGGTGCCGCTGATGACAAGCTGTTCGGCCCGGCGCACCACATGGCCGCCCAGATAGACGCTTTCCTCCACGTCCAGCACCCCGCCCCCGGCCCGGAAGCGCCAGCCCTCGCCGCCCGGCAGCTTGAGCAGGATGCCGCCCCCGTCCAGGCGCGATACCCGCACATCGGGATGGACATGGAATCGCACGGTGAAGCTACACGGACCCGGCGCGGTCCCTTCGGCCGCCACCAGCCGGTCACGCCCCGTCACCATCAGGCCTTGGGGCGACATGGTGATCTGGCGCTCATGGCGCACCCCAAAAGCTTCGACATAGGCGTCGTGCATCGCCTCCACCGTCCAGCCCTGGGCAGTCTCGACCCGGCGCGACAAAGGCTCTCGCGGCCCTCCCGTCAGGCGCGGTCCGAGCAGATCGCGCGGCAAACCCGCCGGCAGGATATGGGCGCTGGAGGTATCGGCCAGGGTCAGGGTGGAATGCGCCGCGGTGGCCCGCAACGCCCAATTCCAGGTCTGGTGAGTCAGCCCGCCGGCGCCGCAATTGACCACGATGCGGTCATTGCCGCTCGACAGTTCGAAGGCGCAGGCGCCGGCATGGGCCTCCAGTGCAAATGGGCCATCCGGGGTTTTGCCGCAATCCAGCAGGCACAAGGTGCGCCCGGCCGTCAGCCGCTGATAGGCGCTGTGGCGGGCATGATGAAAGGGCTGGCCGCGCACGTCATCGCGCGCCAGCAATCCCGCGATCATGCGCGGATCGCCTTCCGCCCCGCCATTGAACAGCGCCAGGGCGCCATCGCCGTGACGGAAGAAGCGCAGCATCGGCGCCATGCGGTCATGGGCGTTGCGCAGAGCGTGCGGCGGCTCCTCGCCCACCGCGCTGAGGGCTTCCAAAATCATGATGATATGGCGATAGGCCGCCGTCAGCTGTTCAGGCGAACGGCTGACATGGCCCCCATCGGGCAGGATCTGGCGCTCGATCTCTTCTTCCAGCCGCGAAAGACCCGTCTCGCGCCGCTTGGGACTGTCATCCAGGCACAGGCCCGACAGCGCCAGAACAGCCGCCGCCTCCAGCCGCGGCAGGCCATCGGGCGCTTCGCGGGAGGTGCGTTCCAGCATGCGGCATTGTTCGCGCAGGGAGACGAACAGGCGCGAGCGCCACATCATCTCGGAATTCAGGATCACCAGCCGCCCGTGGGTAAAGATGGCGGCCAGCCGCCGCGCCATGATGTGCGGCAGCCAGACCGGTTCAGAATAGGCGCCGTGGCGCTTGACCCATTGGCCGATCAGGTTTGTCGCCAGCTTGCGCGCATTGTCGCCGCCGGCATTGGACAGGGCCGGCAGCCAGGCAAAACTGTGCAGCGCCATCTCCCAGGCGGCATTGGGCGGCTTGAGATCGAACACCGAAACGCCATCGGGCACATCCACCGACACGCCATAGAAACGAAAGCGGCCGCGCAGCAGGCTGTCGGCTTCCTCCAGGCGGCGCGGCGCCGCATCCCAGGGATGAAACACCACATGATCGGCCAGCGGGCCTTTGAGCAGACGGCGATAGAACCAGTTGCGCCGCCACCAGACCCGAACCGGCATGGCGGCGCGGCGCAAGCCTGCCCGGATCAATTCGGGCAGGAGCGGCAGGAGCTGCTGCGCCTGCACGTCAGCCTCTCAGCGCTTTGATATTTGCGGCGTATTTCGACGGTCCGCCCTGGAACACCGCGGTGCCGGCAACCAGCACCGTGGCGCCGGCGGCGATGGCGCGCTTGGCCGTCTCCGGCGTGATGCCGCCATCCACTTCCAGCGCGATATCGCGCCCGGTGGCGTCGATGCGCTTGCGAGCAGCCTCGACCTTCTTGAGCTGGCTTTCGATGAAGCTCTGGCCGCCAAAGCCCGGATTGACGCTCATGACCAATATCAGGTCCACCAGATCCATCAGATTGTCGAGCGCATCCACCGGCGTGCCGGGATTGAGCACCACGCCGGCTTTCTTCCCCAGCTTGCGGATGTGCTGAAGGGTGCGATGAACATGGGGGCCCGCCTCGGGATGAACGGTCAAGCCGTCGGCGCCCGCCTCCGCAAAGGCCTCCAGATAAGGGTCCACCGGCGAGATCATCAGATGCACGTCGAAGGGCTTCTTGGCGTGGGGCCGCAATGCCTTCACCACCTGGGGTCCAATAGTGATGTTGGGCACGAAGTGACCATCCATCACATCGACATGGATCCAGTCGGCGCCTGCCGCCTCGATAGCCTCTATTTCCGCGCCGAGCTTCGAAAAGTCGGCGGAGAGGATGGACGGCGCAATGCGGACGGGCTGGGCCATGGGGGCCTAAGTGCCGGATTCTGCGACGGGTTGCAACGCACGGCGGTCGCGGGCCACGGCCAACAGCAGCACCAGAGCGGGCAGCCAGATGACCCGGGACTGATAGCGGTCATGGGGGTTGGAAAAGGTGCCGCAGATGATGGCATTGCCCACCAGCCCCAGTAGCACCAGCGCCGGCAGGCTGGCCTGGTCCCAGGCGCGCCGCAGCCCCGCATGCTGGAGCAAGAACAGCAGTCCCAGCACGGTCATCGCCCCCACCGGGACATGGATCAGGTTCAGCATCTTGAAGCGGACCAGCCCGTGCTGCTGGCGCGCGTTCAGATAGGCCGGCAACTGTCCGGGGATCATGCGGCGGAAATTCGGCTCCAGGATGGAAAGCTGCGGCTCGATGCCGTCGCCGGTCTTGAATTGCAGGAACTGCAAAACGGAATCGGTGGCGGCGGACCGCAGATGCATCAGCGGATAGCGCCGCAGGCTTTGCGCGATAATGCGGCTGTCTTCTTCCTGCTGCGACTTGCTGGCAAATCCGCCCAGGGCATGGAAACCACTGCCCGCCCCCCACAGCCAGGCATTGGCGTTGCGAGGGAGTCTGTTTTGATAGGGACACAGCTTCCAGTCCTGGTCGCCTTGCGGCGGACAGGTGTCATGCAGCAACCGCTGCACAATGCCGTCCTGCATCAGCCGGGCGAAGATAAAGACCGATCCCGACTTGCTGATGAACAGGTTGCCGGTGAGCACGAAGTTGCCCACCACGATAAGCGCTATGCCGGTGACCAGCCCGATCAGTCCGCGTTTCAAGTCGGGCTTGGGCAGGCCCCAGCGCACGGCCAGCTTGAGCAGCGTAGCGCACAGCAAAAGCCCGCCGATCAGGCCCAGATGCGAAGGATGGCAGGCCACCGCCAATCCGGTCAGGCCAGTGACCCAGGTCAGCCGCGCCTTGCCCAGCCGGCCGGAGCGAAACATCAG
>CANCMM010000239.1:0-4088 GCA_947379335.1 Alphaproteobacteria bacterium
CATTGCGGTTGGGCACCACCCGCAGCGCTTCCTCGATCAGGGTTTCGGTATCGGGACGCGGCACCAGCACGCCGGGACCGACTTCGAAGTCCAGGCTCCAGAATTCCTTGCGGCCGGTAATGTAGGCGAAGGGCTCATGCGCGGTGCGCCGCGCCACCAGGCCGGCGAAGCTTTGCGCCTGCCCGGTTGTGGGCTGCGCGGTCAATGTCTGGTCGCGGCTGATGCCCAGCACATGCGCCAGCAGCAGCCGGGCCTCGGCGCGGGGATTGTCGATCCCCGCATCGGAAAGGCGGCTTGTGGCCTCGTCCAACGTCAATTGTCGGATGCTTCGAATTCGGCCAGCCGGTCGGCCTGGTCCTGAGCCACCAGCGCGTCCACGATTTCGCCCAGCTCGTCGCCGGCGATGATCTTCGCCAGGTTGTAGAGCGTCAGGTTGATGCGGTGATCGGTGACGCGGCCTTGCGGGTAATTGTAGGTGCGGATGCGCTCGCTGCGGTCGCCCGAGCCGACCAGGCTCTTGCGCTCGCTGGCGCGCTCGGCATCCACCCGCTTGCGCTCGGCATCGTAGATCTTGGCCTTCAGCATGGTCATCGCCTTGGCCTTGTTCTTGTGCTGGGATTTTTCTTCCTGCATCGCCACCACCGTGTTGGTGGGCAGATGGGTGATGCGCACGGCGCTGTCGGTCTTGTTGACATGCTGCCCGCCGGCGCCCTGGGCGCGATAGGTGTCGATGCGCAGGTCCTTGTCATGGATCACGATGTCGACATCCTCGGCCTCGGGCAGCACCGCCACGGTGGCGGCGCTGGTATGGATGCGCCCCTGGGTTTCGGTGGCGGGCACGCGCTGCACCCGGTGGACGCCGCTTTCGAATTTCAGCTTGGCGAAAACGCCGCGCCCCTGCACTTCCAGCACCGCTTCCTTGAAGCCGCCCAGGTCGCTTTCCGACAGGGACAGGATTTCCGCCTTCCAGCCCTGCAAGCCGCAATAGCGCTGGTACATGCCGACGAGATCGCCCGCGAACAAGGCCGCCTCGTCGCCGCCGGTACCGGCGCGGATTTCCACGATGGCCGAGGAGGCGTCCGCCGCATCGCGCGGCAGGAGCTGTATCTTCAGATCGTGATCCAGGGTCGTCAGCTGCGCGCGCAAGTCGGCGCGTTCCTGCTCGGCCATGCTGCGCATGTCCGAATCCGTCGCCGGATCGGCGATCAGCGTCTCGGTTTCCTCCAGCTGGGTCTGGGCGCTGCGATAGGCGCGCACCGTCTCGATCACCGGCGACAGTTCGGCATGCTCGCGGGACAGCTTGACGAAGGCGGCGCCCGACGCGCCGCTCGCCATCTCGCTTTCAATGGCGGAAAAACGGTCGAGCAGCCGCTCGAGTTTGGCAGCGGGTATCATGAAGCGTCGCTACTGCGCAGCTTCGAGCGGCGCTCCACGTTGCGCCTCAATTTCGGCGGCCTTCTTCTCGCAAAGCTCGACGACATGGTCGACCAGGCTTTCGTTGCCCAGCTTGTAGGCGGGCTTGCCGTTCAGATAGATCATGCCATGGCCCTTGCCGGCGCCGCCGCCGGTGAAGGCCAGGTCGGTTTCCTTGGCTTCGCCGGGCCCGTTGACGACGCAGCCGATGATCGACAGCGACATGGGCGTGGCGATGTGCTTGAGCCGTTCTTCCAGGGTGCGCACCGTATCGATCACGTTAAAGCCCTGGCGGGCGCAGGACGGACACGAGACGATATTGACGCCGCGATGGCGCAGGTTCAGCGACTTCAGGATGTCGAAGCCGACGCGGACCTCTTCCACCGGATCGGCCGACAGCGAAACACGAATGGTGTCGCCGATGCCGCTCCACAGCAGCATGCCCATGCCGATGGACGACTTGACGGTGCCGGAGATCATGCCGCCGGCCTCGGTGATGCCGACATGCAGCGGGCAGTCGATGGCTTCGGACAAAGCCTGATAGGCGGCGACCGCCAGGAACGGGTCGGACGCCTTCACCGAAATCTTGTATTCGCGGAAATCCAGGTCATCCAGGATCTTGGCGTGGTTAAGCGCGCTTTCCACCATCGCTTCGGGACAGGGCTCGCCGTATTTTTCCAGCAGATCAGGTTCCAGCGAGCCGGCATTGACGCCGATGCGCATCGAGCAGCCATGATCCTTGGCTGCCTGCACCACTTCGCGCACCCGCGCCGCGCTGCCGATATTGCCGGGATTGATGCGCAGGCAGGCTGCGCCGTTCACCGCCGCCTCGATGGCGCGCTTGTAGTGGAAATGGATGTCGGCCACGACCGGAATGGCGGATGCCTTGGTGATGGCCTTCATCGCCTTGGTGGCGTCTTCGTCCGGGCAGGAAACGCGCACGATGTCGGCGCCGGCTTCCACGATGCCGCGGATCTGCTCGATGGTGGCGCGGGCATCACCGGTGATGGTGTTGGTCATGGTCTGGACCGTGATCGGCGAATCCCCGCCGACCGGCACCTTGCCGACCATGATCTGGCGCGACTTGCGCCGGTGAATGTCGCGATAGGCGCGAATGCTCATGCGTCGTCCTTAGTGATTGAAGCGGTCATTCAGGGATTGGGGATCGAGGGACACGCGGCCCAGCACCTGGCTTGGCGCGCCGGCGCGGCCAAGTGTGCTGCCGTCCAGGTCCAGTTCCACGGCGCCGGCGTTGCTGGTCGCCAGGGTCACGCCAGGCGTGTTCGGCACCTGGTAGCTGTCGCCGGCCTTGAGATCGCGGTTCAGCAAAAAGGAGCCGTCGGCATTGCGCACCGTGATGCGGGTGTCGCCGCGGGCGCGCAGCACCACGCGGGGATTGGCATTCTGGGCGCCATAGTGCTGACCGGTGCTCGGACCCGGCACGGCGGGCGACGGCTTGGTGCTGGTGGGCGCGGCGGTGGGCGACGCGGTATTGATCGGCGCACTTTGGGTGGCGGGTGTCTTGGCGCCGGCGGCGGGCGGCGGGGTGGCGACAGGTTGATTGGAAGCCGGAGCGGTCGCCGCATTGATGGTATCGGTGGCCGGCGACGGCGTGGCGGCCTGGGGCGGAACCACCACGGGTGTGGGCGGCTTGGGTGCGACGACTTTGGGCGGATTGATAACAGGCGCCGGCGGCACGGCCTGACCCGTATCGCCGCCAGACGACATCAGGTGCCACACGCCATAACCCAGCAACAGCACGACCACGCCGGCGATGATGCGCCAGCCTTGCGGCAGGCGGCGGCCCTCGTCCTGGTGGATGGGCGCGGGTTCGCGGACCTGTTCGTCGGCGCGCCCCGAAATATCCTGCTTGTAGCGTTCGACAAACTGCGCCGAGTCCAGACCCAGATGCCGGGCATAGGAACGCACGAAACCGATGGCGTAGGTCTTGCCCGGCAAGTCATCCAGCCGGTCATTCTCCAAGGCTTCCAGATGGTCCTTGCGGATCTTCAGCGCGCGGCTGACCGAGGCGATCTCATCGCCGCGGCGCAGCCGGGCGGCGCGCAGGTCCTGCCCCACGGTTTCCAGCGGGCTTTCGCTGTCGCCGGAGATTTCACGCAAGTGGATGCGGCGGCGGCTGGCGCCGTCCTTGTCTCCAACTCCGTCATTCTCCAGGGTCATTTGTGCAAGCTTGGTCATGAGGTGTCACTCAGCGCGCCTTGCCCCCAGCAGGCCCAGCGCAGCTAAATATCTGTGGTTCCTACCTTATCCGATCAAGGGGAGCGGGGACAACTGCTGCACCGCAAAAAGTCCGGTTTCCAGCGGAACTTGGCTGAAAACCCCTATTTCAGGACGATTCCGCGTTCGGCGGCGAAGGCCGCCAGCCGGGTCCGCAAGGAATGGTCGGTCCGGTTGCACAGCCGGTCCACAAAAGCCGCGACCTCGCCCAGGTGCATGCTTCGAATCATCATCTTAATGGGGCCGATCTGGCCCGGCTGCATGGACAGGGTTCGCAGCCCCAATCCCAGCAGCGCCATGGCATCCAGCGGGCGCCCGGCCATCTCGCCGCACAGGGACAGCTCGCCCGAATTCTCCGCCGCGCTCTGCACGATCAGCCGGATCAGGGTGAGCGAAGCGGGATTGAGATTGTCGTAGCGCTTGGAGACACGCGGATT
>CANCMM010000240.1:0-4063 GCA_947379335.1 Alphaproteobacteria bacterium
ATTGGCAAGCCTGCCACTCGGAATAGTTCTTAAATTCTTTCGCGGTCCACCTGGTTTTGCAGGCGACCGTCTCCTGCTGCAGTCCGGCGGCAGCCCTTGGCATGATGGATCTGTCGTAGTCGTCTGCGCAACCTGCCAGCGTCAGCACAGAGATGGTGATTGTCAGGATGCGCCTCATGCTTGTGCCTCCCATCTTCGATCAGCTCCACGAGTTCGCCATCATAAACTCGGCCCTAACCCCCCGCAACTCAGCATTCAGCCAAACTGTGACAGTGCCCGAACTGTAGCACTGGTGCAGTCTGACCCAGGGTTGCGGGACTTAGCGCGGATTCGCGCGTGTCAGTGCCGCCTATGTCTTGCGGTGTGAAATCGTCTTCTAATTCAGCTTTGGCTTATTCGTTGGTTGGTCAAAGTTTCCGAGGCGGCAAATCTCTCCTGACCGCAATACCTGCAGGCTTTGCTGGTTTTCGCAGACTTCATCGGTACCGCCACGGATAACCCATAAGAAGCCATCAAATTTAAGGCCCGGACAGATGCCCTTGAGGTGATTAACCAGCGTGCTCCCGCCGCGCATTCTGAAGACCAACGTCTTGCCGTCTTTAGAGGTGGTACTCTCGATATCGCGTGTTCGCACGCAACTGTTCTTGGCCCAAGTCGGGGAACCAGACACAATTGTTGCCAAGATCGCGCAGACGATGGTTTTTTTCATGACCTTGTCCTGATTTCCGGCGCCAAAGCCTAGCCCAAATCAGCCCGGCGAGCCTGTCAATTTCATAAAATTTTCCGTCTCCCAGCTATGGGGTTTGCAACCCACCGCCTTGATTGACTCTATTGACTCTTACGCACTTGACCGAGAGCTAAGCCCAGCTCCTAGGTTTCCGTGAAAAGGCCTTTGCCAGTGGCGGGAGGCAACTTCACCCCCAAGGCAGTGCGCATATAATTCACGCTGGCGGCGATATTGTCGTCCACCGTGCCGGTACCGTCGCCGGGACGCGGCGCATCAATGTCGAACACCGCCCAACCCCGGAAGTGCTTCTTGCGCAGCACCGCGAACAGGCCGGGGAAGTCCACCCCGCCGCCTTGGCCGACTGAGGCATAGACGCTCTTCTGGCGGTGCATCGCCTGGCTGGGACCTTCCTTGTTGCCGCGCCATTGCGGAAACGTATCCTTGAGGTGGTATTCGGTGATGCGGGGGAAGAACTCGTCGGTCATCTTCACCACGTCCATGCCACCCAGCACATTGTGGCCGGTGTCCATGATCAAAAAGACATAGTTGGGATCGGTCAGTTCCATCACCCGGCGGAAATCATGCTCGCGCTCCATCGGGCCCCACATATGCGCGTGCAGCGACAGCCGCACGCCATGTTTCTTGGTGCGCATGCCGATCTCGTTGGCAACCTCGGCCAGGCTCTTGAGCTGGTCGTCGCTGGGGCCGCCTGGCGGCCGCGCACCCATATTGTTCTTCCAGTGATCCACGCCCAAGGGTTGCAAAAAGTCGCGGGCGCAGGCCTCCATATCGGCGATCAGCTTGGCTTTGCCTTCGCCGCCGAGCCAAGGATATTGCACCACCGCGTTGGCGGCGCCCTGCGGCACCGATGTATCGCCGGTGCGGTCGGAGGGCTTGCGGGGCAAATCGCCCACGCTGGCCAGTTGCACGCCCGATTCCTTGAGAAGTTTCTTGAAGGCCAGCGGATTGTCGAGGAACTGCACCACTTGGCCGGAATAGGGCTCGAAACCCTGCAAGCCGTAATGTTTCACGTCCGCCAGCATCATCGGCATGTCCGTGGACATCTTCATCGAGATGCTGGTCTGCGTGCCCGCCGCCGGCCACACGCCGAAGATCGAGCCGGTGGTGCCGAACTTGATATCGGCATCCTTGGGATCGAGCCCCGCCAGGGCGGGAGAAGCCGTTGTGGCCAATGACATGGTCGAGACTATGAAATGGCGTCGGTTGAACATTGTTTCCCTCGTCCTTCTGGTTGTCCGATCCTGCTACAGATTTGTCAGTGCCGCTACAGACCAGCGGCCTTCGCAATTGCAAACAGGGCCGGCGGGCAGAAACAGATATCTGCGAAATTGCTGCGACTGCTCCCGCCGAGTCCCTCGGCGCCACACAGTTGGCCAACTGGTGGATGGGTGGCCTGTTGCCGTTAACCCGAACCGGAAGCCCGTAACCCCGAGTCAAATGTACCAGAGCCGGTACGTGGGCAATTCGGCGCGGATGGATTATAAGCGCGGCCTTACCGTGCCGAAGAGCATCGGACAGGAGGGACAAGACAGTGTTATCCCGTCGAAACCTATTGCTGACCAGCGTTGCGGCTGGCGCGCTGTTTCCGCTGGGCGCGCGCGCCCAAGCGGCACCGGATACCGAATGGCGTCATTACGCCAATGATCTGGCCAATACACGCTATGTCCCCTTCGACCAGATCAATGCCGCCAATTTCAGCCGGCTGGAAGTGGCGTGGCGGTTCAAAACCGAAAATCTGGGACCGCGCCCGGAGTATCAGTATGAATGCACCCCCCTGATGGTCGGCGGCTGGATCTATGCCACCGCCGGTTCGCGCCGCGCGGTGGCATGTCTCAATGCCGCGACGGGCGAACTGAAATGGGTTTACAGTCTGGATGAAGGCCAGCGCGGCAGGAACGCGCCGCGCCAGCTCTCCGGACGCGGCTGCGCCTATTGGAGCGACGGCAAAGGCGATGACCGCATCCTGTATGTCACGCCGGGTTACCAGATGGTCGCGCTGGATGCCCATACCGGCCAGCCGGTCAAGGCGTTCGGGGAAAATGGCATCGTCGATCTCAAGCGCAACGACGATCAGGATATGGACCTGGTCACCGCCGATATCGGCTTGCACGCCACGCCGCTGGTGGCGAGCAACACGGTGGTGGTGGGCGCGGCGCATCTGGCGGGCAACGTCCCCAGCCATCGCGCCAATGTGAAAGGCTATGTGCGCGGCTTCGACGTGCGCACCGGCCAGCGCAAATGGATTTTCCATACCATCCCGCGCAAGGGCGAGTTCGGCTATGACAGCTGGGTGCATCCCGGCGAAGCCGAGCAGGCCGGCAATACCGGATGCTGGTCGCAGCTTTCCGCCGACCTGGAGCTGGGGCTGGTCTATCTGCCGATCGAGCTTCCCACCGGCGACTTTGTCGGCATCTATCGTGCCGGCGCGGCGCTGTACGGGGAAGCGCTGGTGGCGGTGGATATCGAGACCGGCCAGCGCCGCTGGCACTACCAGACCGTGCATCATGGCCTTTGGGATCGCGACTTGCCCTGCGCGGCCATCCTCTGCGACATTCCCCATGGCGGCAAAACCGTCAAGGCGCTGGCACTGCCCAGCAAGCAGGGCTTTGTCTACGTGCTGAACCGCGAAACCGGCGCGCCTATCTGGCCGATTCCGGAAAAACCCGCGCCCCGAGGCAATGTACCGGGCGAATGGTATTCACCGACCCAGCCGATCCCGTCCAAACCGCCGCCCTTTGAAACACAGAGCATCAATGCCGATACGGTCATCGATTTCACGCCGGCGCTTCATGCGGAAGCGCTGGAACTGATCTCCCATTACAGCGTGGGCGGCGTGTATCACCCGCCGATGACCGGCTCGCTGGATGGAAAGTGGGGGGCGCTGTTCACGCCGGCGTCCCAGGGCGGCATCAACTGGCCGGGCGGCTGCTACGATCCGGAAACGCACAAGGTCTTTGTGTTTTCCCAGACCACGGTGCAATCCGATACCATCGTTCCTGTTACCGATCCGTCGGTGTCCGATTTTGCCTATGTGCACGGCCTGCCCGGCGCAACGATACGGCGTAACGCGGCCATGGGGGGCGAAGGTTACGGCCCGCCGCCCGCGGTCATGCCGGGTGCCGACGGAAAGCCGCGTCCCGGCGCCGTCACAGTTCAGGGCCTGCCTCTGATGAAACCGCCTTATGGCCGCATCACCGCCATCGACCTGAATAAGGGCGACATCGCCTGGCAAATCGCGCATGGCGAGACGCCCGACGCCATCAAGAACCATCCCGCGCTTAAGGGCGTGAAGATACCGCGTACCGGACGGCCCGG
>CANCMM010000241.1:0-4037 GCA_947379335.1 Alphaproteobacteria bacterium
TTTCGCTTGAGAGCCGGGGAAGACTACCCCGTCGATAGGCCAGGCGTGTAAGCGCAGCAATGCGTTGAGCTTACTGGTACTAATTGCTCGATTGGCTTGATCGCAAGCAGCACCGTTCCATGTCTGGAAACAAAGCCAGGCATACAACAACCACAAACTAATATCGGTCGCCGTGTGTCGTATTCACAAAGTGCAAGTTCGCGCGCAAGCGCGGGCTGTTTTTCAGTCCTTTGCCGACCTGGTGGTCATAGCGAAGGAATTCTACCCGATCCCATTCCGAACTCGGCCGTCAAAGCCTTCTGCGTCCATGGTACTGCGGCTCAAGCCGCGGGAGAGTAGAACGCTGCCAGGTCTGCCAAGGACTGAAAAACACTAGAAACCCGCCAACACAATTCACGAAAAGCCCCCGTGCGCGAAAGCGCCCGGGGGTTTTTTGTTTTGCGCGCTATCGCGCGCGGGGCTGGAGAAATCCAGCGAGGCTTTTTGCGTTTGAGACTTTTGATTCAACGGTCGAGCAGCGCCGAAAGATCGGCCGGGAACAGCTTTTCCAGCATGAAATCGGGCAGCAGAAACTGCGGGAAACTCTTGGACATGTTGTCCTTGCGCAAGACGTGAAGACACAGTCCTTCGGTATCGGCGAAGTGATCCAGCCGGCAGCCCCTGGACAAAGCGGCGGAAACAAAGCCGAAGTCGGAGGCGTATTTCACATGCGGGAAGGGAGCGGTCTGCCACATCGCCTTCTTGAAGACATAGCTGAAGCCGTAGCCGGAGTAATTGTTCTTCATGTTGTCTGGCGCGGTCTGGTTGAAAAAGGCGTTCAGCACCGGCTCCGGCCCAAAGGTGAAATGCAGCCCCAACGTGCTCGCCGTGTCCCAATAGCCCAGGCGCCCCAGCTGCGCGGAATAAACAAACCAGGCTGACAGCTTGGTGATGTCGGCGCCGCCGGATTCCAGCCGCGCCAGCATCGTGTCCAGATATCCGGGCGCGTAATAATCGTCGTCGTCGAACTGGGCGATCACCGGCGCATGCGCGCGCTCGCACAACCAGTTGCGCTTGGCCGAAACCAGCATCGGCGCTTCGTTCAGGTGGGTGTAGCGGATGCGCGGATCCGAAAGCTGCTGGAACCAAGCGCTGGGCTGCGGCCCATCATCCAGGATCAGCCACTCGAAATCCTGGCAGCTCTGTGCGCACACAATGTCGTATTGCGCGCGCAGCAGCGCGTGGCGATTGAAGGTCGGGGTGATGATCGAAACAGCGGGCCCAGCCATGATCCGATTATAGGCCAAACCGGCGGCTCAGTCGCGCGAGGCGGTGGTCACGCCCTTGGCGATAAAACCGCTGATGGCATAGACGTGGGCGCCAAAGCCGTTCGAGCGCATATCCCAGACCCGCACCAGACTCCAGTCATTGGCGGCGCTGACATCCAGCACCGGGGTGGCGTGGTCGATTTCGCCCTTGTTCTGCCAGTTGGCCTGGTCGACGATGATCTGGCGGGGGCTGACGATATCGGTGACGACCGCGACATGGCCGCGCTTCAGGCGCTTGGAGCCGGAGAACACCATCACCGCTTCTTCCACCGGATGGGGCAGGCGGGCATAGAGATTCTTGGCGCGGTCCCACCAATGCCTGGCATCGCCGAACACCGCCAGGCCCGAACGCATGCGAGCATATTCCACGCAGAACAGCCGGCGCAGCGGGGTTTCCACCGACGGAGCAGTAGCGACCGCAGCCGGCAGGCGCGGCGGCGCGGCATCGTCAACCACCACCGGCAGGGACGGGAATTCGCGCGCCGTGATCTGGGCCTTGGGCACGTCCGCGCCGGAATGTTCGTTTTCAGCGACCGGCTGGGGATCGGTAGGATTGTTGGCCTGGTTGCCGCCAAAGAAGCCGAAGAAGCTGATCACATCGCGCGTCACGTCACGGGTCAGATCGGCGACCTTCGGGGTGATGTTGGAGACCGGGCGGTCGCCGGCATGGGCGCAAAGTGGCGCCATGACCAGGCCAGCAACAGCAATATTCAGGAAAAGGCGTTTCACAAGATGCACCCGGCTTTGCGTTTCACGTACGTGCCGATGCTTTCCACCGGCGGCATTGTCGGACACAGCTTGGATCGGATCCCCTCCGCTTCAGCGCACGCCCGCCCGAAATAGAGCAAGAGTCAGGCCTGTCACAAAGACGTATCTGGGCCACGCCGGCGTGATATTTCAGCAACAATAAATCCTTGAAAAGTCTCGCTTTTATCAGATTATTGCATTGCAGCATCAGGGCGTGTCAGCATCGCCACAGGACGGGTCTGCGGGCGGCTGTTTCAGCCCGGGCCAAGGGGGTGTCATGGAATTGCTGGGCTCACCGGGGCGCACCCTGGTGTCCATCATCGGCTTCATGCTGACGGTGATCGCGCTGGCGACGCTCGCCTATATGGGCGCGGGCTGGAGCTTCACCGACGCCAGCTACATGGTGCTGCTGACCGTCTACACCGTCGGCTATGGCGAGGTGCATCCCATCACCACGCCCTATCTGCACGGCGTCACCATGGCGCTGATGTTCCTGGGCTGTACCGGCATGATCCTTTTGACCGGCGCCCTGGTCCAGTTTCTCACCATCACCCAGCTGCAGCAGATATTTGGAGGACGGCGCGTGAAAGCGGAAATCGACAAGCTTGATAATCATGTGATCGTGATCGGCTTCGGCCGCATCGGCGCGATGCTGGCCAAGGAATTGAAGGCGGGCGGGGCGCCTTTCGTGGTGCTGGAAAGCGACGACAAGCGCGCCGCGGCGGTGCGCGAACTGGGTTATCTGTGCCTGGTGGGCGATGCCACCAGCGAGAAATCCCTGATCGAGGCCGGCGTGGAACGGGCGCGGACCCTGGCCAGCGTGCTGCCCAACGATGCCGCCAATGTCTTTATCACCCTGTCGGCGCGGGCGCTGAGCCCCGGTATCGAGATCATCGCCCGGGGCGAGATGCCATCCACTGAAAGCAAGCTGATCCAGGCCGGCGCCAACAAGGTGGTGCTGCCCACCCATATCGGGGCAGAGCGTATCGCCGAGCTGATTCTGTTCCCGGAAACCGCGCGCATGCTGCGCAGCTCCGACATGTTCAGCGCGCTGGAACGTTCGCTGCGCGGGCTGGGGCTGGACATGGCGGTGGTGGTGGTGCCGGAAAAAGGCGCTCTGACGGGCCTTTCCATTGAACAGATCGAGCGGCGGGTGGAAGGCAAATTCTTTGTCGTCCAGCTCAATCGCCAGGGCGGCGACAGCATCACTTCGCCGGATCGCAGCCTGACAGTGCAGGGCGGCGACGGGGTGGTGATCGTCAGCCGCAGCGGGCAGGCGGCGCGGGCGATGTTCGAGGCCCCGGCTGAGAAGGTCCGGGCGGGGCGCTCGACCTTCTGAACACAAACAAAAAGGCCCGGCGCAGAACGCCGGGCCTTTTGCATTTTACGGCGAATTACTTGGAGGCGGTGACGATCGCCAGCGACTTGTCGACATGTTGGTCGGGCGACAGGCCGTCCGATTTGGACGACAGGCTGGCCAGGATTTTGCCATCCTTGCCGATCACAAAGGTCACGCGCTCGATGAAGGCGTGGTTGATCTCGACCTGGTTGACGTCCTTGGCGCCGGCCCGCGGCGGGGTGACGTTCAGGGCATAGGACTGGGCGATCTTGGTGTCGGCGTCCGAAGCGATGGGGAACTTGCCGGCGCAGAACTTGGGGTCCGCCGAGAACTGGTGCAGGCGGGTCAGATCGTCGGCGGACACGCCGATGATGGTGGCGCCGGCCGAGGCAAACTTGTCGGACTGTTCGGCGAAGGTATGGGCTTCCAGGTCGCAGCCGCCGGTGTAGGCGCTGGGGTAGAAATAGACCACCACAGGCCCCTTCTTGAGGGCATCCTTTAAATGGAAGCTGAAGGGCTTGCCGCCCAGGCTGCCGGAGGCGGAGAAATCGGGGGCGGCATCGCCGACCTTCAGGGCGGCGAAGGCGGGCGAGGCCATGGCGATGGTCAGGGCGGTGCTCAAAATCAGCTTTTTCATGAGATCC
>CANCMM010000242.1:0-4028 GCA_947379335.1 Alphaproteobacteria bacterium
GACGAGGCCCGCCGGCTCGAAGCGGGTGAAGGTGAAGGCCTCGACGAATTCCTCCAGCGGCACGCCATATTGCAGGCCGACCGAGATGGCGATGGCGAAATTGTTCATCAGGCTGCGGAAGGCGGCGCCTTCCTTATGCATGTCGATGAAGATCTCGCCCAGCCGGCCGTCTTCATATTCGCCGGTGTGCAGATAAACCTTGTGGCCGCCCACAACGGCCTTCTGGGTATAGGACTTGCGGCGGTGGGGCAGCTTCTCGCGCTCATGGCTGCGGATCTTCTCGATGACGCGTTCCACGATGCGTTCGGTGACCACCTGCTGGGCGGGGCGGGGCGCCTCGGGCAGCACATCGTCATCTTCCTCCTCGACAAAGTCGAAGACCTGGCTGGCCAGCGGCTGCGACAGCTTGGAGCCGTCGCGGTACAGGGCATTGGCCTTCAGGCCCAGCTTCCAGCTCAGCATATAGGCCTCGCCGCATTCGGTGACGGCGGCACTGTTGGCCATGTTGATAGTCTTGGAGATGGCGCCGGAGATGAAGGGCTGCACCGCCGCCATCATGCGGATATGGGCTTCCACGCTCAGCGAACGCTTGCCGATGCGGCCGCACGGATTGGCGCAGTCGAACACCGGCAGATGCTGTTCCTTGAGATAGGGCGCGCCTTCCAGGGCCATAGCGCCGCAGACATACATGTTGGCGGCGTCGATATCGGCCTTGGAAAAGCCCAGGCTCTTGAGCATGTCGAAGTCGGGCGCATCCAGGGCGGCGGCTTCCAGCTTCAGCACCTGGGTGCAGAACTTGGTGCCGAAGGTGTACTTGTTGAAGACAAAGCGGATGTCGAAGGCCGCTTCCAGCGCCGCTTCGATCTGGCCGATCTGTTCTTCGCCAAAGCCCTTGCCGCGCAGGGCGTCGTATTGGATGCGACCGGAATAGTCTTCCAGGGTGCCGTGACCCACCGCATAGGCGACGATGGCGTCGATCTCCTGCTGGCCATAGCCCAGGTTGGACAAAGCTTCGGGCACGCAGCGGTTGATGATCTTGAAATAGCCACCGCCCGCCAGAGTCTTGAACTTGACCAGGGCGAAGTCCGGCTCGACGCCGGTGGTGTCGCAGTCCATCACCAACCCGATGGTGCCGGTGGGCGCGATCACGGTGGCCTGGGCATTGCGGAAGCCGTGTTCCTTGCCAAGCTTCAGGGCTTCGTCCCATGCCTTCTTGGCGGCTTCGGCCAGCGGGCCGTCGCTGACGGCCTTGTGGTCCAGCGCCACGGGCAGGGTGGCCAGTTTTTCATAACCGGCCGCTTCGCCATGGGCAGCGCGGCGGTGATTGCGCACCACCCGCAGCATGGCGTCCTTGTTGGCGGCATATTCGGGGAACGAGCCCAGCTCGCCGGCCATTTCGGCCGACGTGGCATAGGACACGCCGGTCATCAGCGCGGCGATGGCGCCGGCGATGGCGCGACCTTCGCGTGAATCGTAGGGAACGCCGGCCGACATCAACAGCCCGCCGATATTGGCATAGCCCAGGCCCAGGGTGCGGTAGTCATAGGACAGCTGGGCGATTTCCTTGGAGGGGAACTGCGCCATCAGCACCGAGATTTCCAGCACGATGGTCCAAAGCCGCACGCCATGCTCGAAGCCTTCGACGTCGAAGGTCTTGATGCCATCGCCCTTGCGAAACTGCATCAGGTTCAGGGACGCGAGGTTGCAGGCGGTATCGTCCAGGAACATGTACTCGCTGCACGGATTGGAGGCGCGGATTTCGCCGCCCGCCGGGCAGGTGTGCCAGTCATTGATGCTGGTGTGGAACTGGATGCCCGGATCGGCGCAGGCCCAGGCGGCGTAAGACACCTTGTCCCACAGCTCGCGCGCCTTGACGGTCTTGGCGATCTTGCCGGTGCCGCGATTGGTCAGGTGCCAGTCGCCATCTTCCAGCACCGCCTTCAGGAACGCGTCGGTGACCCGCACCGTGTTGTTGGAATTCTGGCCGGCCACCGAAGTGTAGGCCTCGCTGTCCCAGTCGGTGTCATAGGTGCGGAAGTCGATTTCCTTGAAGCCCTGGCGCGCATAGCTGATGACGCGTTCCACCAGGCTGTCGGGGATCATGCTCTTGCGCGCGGCCTTGATCTCGCGGCGCAAAGCGGGGTTCTTCTGCGGGTCATAGCAATCGCCGCCCGAACCTTCGCAATTGACGCAGGCCTTGAGCACGGCCTTCAGGTGCCGCTCGGCCAGCTTGGAACCGGCCACCAAAGCGGCGACCTTCTGTTCCTCGATCACCTTCCAGTCGATGAAGTCCTCGATATCGGGATGGTCGATGTCGACGATCACCATCTTGGCGGCGCGCCGCGTGGTGCCGCCCGACTTGATGGCGCCGGCGGCGCGGTCGCCGATCTTCAGGAAGCTCATCAGGCCCGACGACTTGCCGCCGCCGGACAGTTTTTCGTCTTCGCCGCGCAGGGGCGAGAAGTTGGTGCCGGTGCCCGAGCCGTACTTGAACAGCCGCGCCTCGCGGGTCCACAGATCCATGATGCCGCCTTCATTCACCAGGTCGTCCTTGACGCTCTGGATGAAGCAGGCGTGGGGCTGGGGATGTTCGTAGGCCGAACTCGACTTGGTCAGCCGTCCGCTCTTGTGATCGACATAGTAATGGCCCTGGCCGGGACCATCGATGCCGTAAGCCCAATGAAGTCCGGTGTTGAACCATTGCGGCGAGTTGGGGGCGCATTTCTGCGACGCCAGCATGTGGCAGAGTTCGTCATAGAAAGCCTGGGCGTCGGCTTCGCCGTCGAAATAGCCGCCCTTCCAGCCCCAATAGGTCCAGGTGCCGGCCAGGCGGTCGAACACCTGCTTGGCGGATTTCTCGCCGGTGGTTTCCTTGGCATCCTTGGCGCCGGCCCGCTTCCACAGGAATTCGGGCACGCCTTCCTCGGCGACGGGCTTGAGGGTCTTGGGAACGCCTGCCTTGCGGAAATACTTCTGGGCCAGCACGTCGGCGGCGACCTGGCTCCAGGCTTCCGGCACTTCGATGTCGGTCTGGCTGAAGACGATCGAGCCGTCCGGGTTGCGGATCTCGCTGGCGGCGCCCTTGAACGCGATGCCTTCGTAAGGCGAATGACCCTCGACCGTGAAATGACGGTGAATACGCATGGCGGTACCCCGAGAAAAGGATGTTTGGACGGCCCCAGCCCCTCACGAGGCCGCCAATTTGGGGGCAGTTTCCCGCCCGCAGAGAAACTCCCCGCGGCCGGTCGCCGTCGCCAGATATGGTGGTCTCAAGAGGTGACTGGCCCAAAGTATGGACATGGCGGACAGGCGCCCGCAAGCGAATAGTGGTTACGAAGGTCTTAACCACAAGCTGTAGTAGGCCGGGAACTGCCCAAAAAGCCGCGAGTCAAGCGGGCCTCGGATTAAGACGCTGAAATATTTTTCGCGAGATTTCATCACAGCGTCACGCGGGCCTTGGGACGCTTTGGGGATAAGTGAAAAACCCCGAGTCTGGCGCAGCGCAGCATTGGCGAAGGCGCCCCCCGCGCCCTATAGTCCGCCCGAATCCGAAAGTGCGTGCAGGCATGCTTTTCTCATGGTGGAAGTCGCAGACGCTTGGGACCTGGCTCCAGACCAAGCTGTCGGGGAATGCCGTGGGAACCGACGATTTCGGCAACCGCTATTTCCAGAACAAGGACGGCTCGCGCCGCTGGGTTATCTATAACGGCACCGTCGAGGCCAGCCGCGTGCCGCCTGACTGGCATGGCTGGATGCACCACACCTATGCCGAGCCGCCGACAGCCGCACCTTTAAAAGCCCGCAGCTTCGAGCAACCGCACCAGCCCAATCTCACCGGCACCGAGGGCGCCTATCGTCCCGAGGGCAGCCTGAGCAAGAGCGGCGAACGTCCGCCTGCCACCGGCGACTACCAGGCCTGGAAGCCGGAATGACGGCGCGCGCACTGCCGCAGAACGGCACGATTGCCGAAACGCTGATTGGCGCCGCCGTGGTGGCGGTGGCCGTCGCGGTGCTGGCGATCTTCTATG
>CANCMM010000243.1:0-4024 GCA_947379335.1 Alphaproteobacteria bacterium
TCAACGGCATGCACATCTTCCTGTTCGGTGGTCTCAAGAGCCACGGCCCGGGCGCGCATGACTATCCCTATTTCATGGACACCTGGAGCAAGCTGCTCACCGCGCATGGCGCAGTGGTGGACGGCGCGTTCTCCTTCCCCAGCCAGGAACAGCTGGATCATTCCGACGTCGTCATCATCTACAAGGGCGATGCCGGCTACATGACCCCCGAGCAGCGCGCCCGCCTGCAGGCCTATGTGAAGCGCGGCGGCGGGTTGGTCACCTTCCACGACTCGCTGTGCGGTCCCGATCCGGCCGACATGGCCACTCTGGTCGGCGCCGGCAAGAAGCATGGCGAGGTCAACTACACCTGGACCGCCACGCTGGATTACAACGTGGTCGACAAGGACAGCCCGATTGTTCAGGGCATGCCGGCACAGATCTATGACGAAGCCTTCTACAAGCTGAACTTCGCGCCGGAAGTGCATCCGCTGATGACCGTCACCATGCCCGATACGCCCAGCGCGCGCCGCGGCGGCGGCGTCGGCCAGACCATCCCGCAGATGTGGACCTATGAGCACACTCTGCCGGGCGGCCAGCCCGCCCGTGCCTTCGTCTGGATGCAGGGTCACATGGTGGACAGCCTGCAGGATCCCGCCATCCAGAAGGTGCTGCTGCGCGGCATTGCCTGGGCCGGCAAGAAGCCGACCACCGAGCTGACGGATTACGTGGCGCCGCCGCCGCGCGCGTCGCGCCCGGAACAGTGATGCGGGCAGTAATCAAGGCATGATTGTGGCCACCGCCTCGCGGCGGTGGCCGTTCATCTTCCATACAGACTGCAAGCCATAAAACGGCGCGAGGAGTGCGTGATGAAGACTTCGGGGAAATTGGTGCTGGGAACGGCCGTGATGGCGCTGGCCGCAACGGCCGCGTTCGCCGCGGGCACCGATTGGCCGATGGTGGGCAACGATTTGGGCGCCAACCGCTACGTCACGCTCAAGCAGATCACGCCGGCCAATGTGACCAAGCTGCAAAAGGCCTGGAGCTTCCATCTGCGGCCCGCGAACCTTCCGGCCGATGCGCGCCTGCGCATGTCCCAGGACATTCCCCTGGTGATCGGCAATGTCATGTACATCGTCTCGCCCTACAGCCAGGCGATTGCGCTGAACGCCACCACCGGCGAAGTGATCTGGAAATATGATATTCCCGAAAACGACATTCCCTCGTCACAGGCGCGCGGCGCGGCCTATTGGCCGGGCGCCGACGGCGTGCCCGCCTCGATCATCTTCGGAAGCGTGAAGGGACGGCTCTATTCGTTGCGCGCCTCGGACGGCAAGCCCAACACGGCTTTCGGCGAGAACGGCATCGTCAATCTCAAGACCCCCGAAGTGATGCAGAACGGCGTGAAGGATGGCTACATCCTGCCGTCGCCGCCGGTCGTCTATAAGAATCTGGTGATCACCGGCGCCGGTCCGGGCGAAGGCCCCGGTGGCTCCAATCACGGCGCCGGCCCCGCGGGCGACACCCGCGCCTGGGATGCGGCGACCGGCAAGCTGGTCTGGACCTTTCACACCGTGCCGCGTCCGGGCGAGTTCGGCTACGACACCTGGACGCCGGAAGCCGCCAAGAATCGCTCCGGCGTCAATGTCTGGGGCTATATGACGGTCGATGCCAAGCGCGGCATCCTCTACATGCCGCTGGGCGCGCCCAACAACGACATGGTCGGCACCGACCGTCCCGGCAACAATCTGTTCAGTTCCTCGCTGGTGGCGGTGGACGCCAATAGCGGCAAGTATCTGTGGCACTTCCAGGTCACCCATCACGACATCTGGGACATGGACACCCAGTCCGCGCCGATGCTGGTGGATGTGAAGAAGGACGGCAAAACCATTCCCGCCGTCATCACGGTCAACAAGAACGCGCTGATGTTTATCCTGGACCGCACCAACGGCAAGCCGATCTTCGGCGCCGAGGAGCGGGCGGTGCCCCAGAGCGAAGTACCGGGCGAAAAGACCTCGCCGACCCAGCCTTTCCCGGTCAAGCCCGAGCAGCTCAGCGTGGGCAGGGTCACGCAGGAGACTCTCTACAAGGGCGTGCCGGAGCATCAGGCCTTCTGCGAAAAATACGTCGCCGACAACCAGTTCAAGCTGGCTTCGACCTATACACCGCCGGGCTACGAGCATTGGACGGTGGCGCCACCGGGAACCCAGGGCGGCGTGAACTATTATGGCGGCAGCTTCGATCCGGTGCGCCATCTCTATATCGTCAACGTCAACAACCTGTTCCAGCCGATGAAGGTGGTGAAAACCGCCGACGGCGAATTCGTGAACAATGCGCGCCCCGCCATCCGCCGCTTCTGGGATAATGACAAACATCTGCCCTGCAATCAGACGCCCTGGGGCCAGCTGGTGGCGGTGGATGTGAATACCGGCGATGTCGTCTATCGCAAGACGCTGGGCGTCACCGAGCAATTCCCCGCCGGCCAGCAGGACACCGGGCGTCCCGGCCTGGGCGGCACCACCGTCACTGCCGCCGGCGTGACATTCGTGGGCGCCACCGACGACCGCAAGTTCCGCGCCTTTGAAACCGCCACGGGCAAGAATCTTTGGACCGTGGAGTTGAATGCATCCGCCGAATCCACGCCTATTAGCTATCAGGGTTCGGACGGGCGCCAGTTCGTGGCCATCACCGCAACCGGGGGCGGCCTTATTGGCGCCAAACTCGAAGGCGATGAAGTGGTCGCTTTCGCCTTGCCCAAGTAACAGGAGTTGAACGTGAAGCTTGTTCTGGTATCCGCGCTGAGCCTGATGACCATGGCGGTCCCCGCCCTGGCCGACGATTTCAAGCTGCTGCCCGATGGGCCTGGCCGCGACGTGATGGTGCGGGTTTGCGCCCAGTGCCATTCCCCCGAAATCGCCGCCCAGCAGAGCCTGGATGCCCAGGGCTGGAAGGCCCTGGTGGACCAGATGGCCAATAACGGCGCCAATGCCACAGACGCCGAATTCGACACCATTGCCAAGTACTTGGCGGGCACCTTCCCGCCCAAATAGGGCCGGAAAAACCGCTGTCATAAACAGTCCCGCCGCGCTAAAACGCGGCGGGATTTTTTGTATCTGAGACAGGGAAACACGATGAAATTGCTGCGCTATGGGCCCAAGGGCCAGGAGAAGCCGGGCCTGATGGACGATAGCGGCCAGATCCGCGACCTCTCCGGCATCGTGAAGGACATCGACGGCAAGGTGCTGTCGGACCTGTCGGCCATCCGTGCCGCCAAGATCGACAGCCTGCCGGTGGTTGCCGCCGGTGTGCGTATCGCCGAGCCGGTCGCCAAGGTCGGCAAGTTCCTCTGCATCGGCCTGAACTATGCCGACCATGCCAAGGAATCCAACATGCCTGAGCCGGCCGAGCCGATCATCTTCATGAAGGCGACGTCCGCCATCATCGGCCCGAACGACGACGTCTACCTGCCGCCCAACGCCAAGAAGGGCGACTGGGAAGTGGAGCTGGGCATCGTGATCGGCAAGGAAGCCCGTTACGTCACCAAGGAAAAGGCGCTGGACTATGTCGCCGGTGCCGTTGTGGTGAACGACCTGTCGGAGCGCGAATTCCAGTTGGAACGCCTGGGCACCTGGGACAAGGGCAAGGGCTGCGACACCTTCGGCCCGTTCGGCCCCTATCTGGTCACCCTGGATGAAGTCGGCGATCTCAACACTCTCGGCCTGTGGCTGGACCTGAACGGCAAGCGCGTTCAGACCGGCAACACCGCCACCCTGATCTTCGACGTGCCGACCATAGTCTCTTACGTCAGCCAGTTCATGAGCCTGCAGCCGGGCGACGTGATCTCCACCGGCACTCCGCCGGGCGTGGGCCTGGGCATGAAGCCGCCGGTGTTCCTCAAGGAAGGCGATGTGATGGAGCTTGGCATCGACAAGCTCGGCAGCCAGAAGCAGACGGTGTACCGCACCAAGCTCTAGCCTCACTGTCATGGCCCGTCGCTCGCGCGGCCACGACGCTGCCGCTAGGCCGCGCGGCGACAGTGTGGGCC
>CANCMM010000244.1:0-4022 GCA_947379335.1 Alphaproteobacteria bacterium
TCCTCATACGGTTCGGCGGCGGAGAACTTCTTCTTGATCTCCTCGTCTTCGACGATGCGGCCTTCCTCGAAATCAATCAGCAGCATCTTGCCGGGCTGCAGACGCCACTTGCGCTTGATCTTCTCCTCCGGCACCGGGATCACGCCCGATTCCGAGGCCAGGATGATGAGGTCGTCATCGGTCACGATATAGCGCGCCGGGCGCAGGCCGTTGCGGTCCAGGGTGGCGCCGATCTGGCGGCCGTCGGTGAAGGCGATTGCCGCGGGGCCGTCCCACGGCTCCATCAGCGCGGCGTGATATTCATAGAAAGCCTTGCGCTTGGCATCCATATTCTTGTTGCCGGCCCAGGCTTCGGGAATCAGCATCATCACGGCATGGGCGAGCGGATAACCGCCGGCCACCAGCAGCTCCAGCGCATTGTCCAGGCAGGCGGTGTCGGACTGGCCGTGCGGAATCAGCGGCCACATCTTGTCGAGATCCGGGCCCAGCAATTCGGATTCCATGCCGCGGCGGCGCGCATTCATCCAGTTGACGTTGCCGCGCACCGTGTTGATCTCGCCGTTATGGGCGATATAGCGATAAGGATGCGCCAGCTTCCAGGACGGGAAGGTGTTGGTGGAGAAGCGCTGATGCACCAGCGCCACCGCCGAAACGGTCAGCGGGTTCTGCAGGTCGCGGTAGAAGCGGCCGACATCATGCGCCAGCAGCAAGCCCTTGTAGACGACGGTGCGCGTGGACAGCGACGGCATGTAGAGCTGCTGGATGGCAGGCAACTTGTGCTTCTTGGCAAGATCGGCCAGCGGATTCTGCGCCTGCTTGCGGATGGTGAGCAGCTTGCGCTCGAACTGATCCTGGTCGCGGATGTGCGGACCCGACGCGATGATCGCCTGGCGGATCAGCGGCATGCCGTCGAGAACGGTCTTGCCCAGGCCCGCCGGATCGGTCGGCACATCGCGCCAGCCCAAAAGCTTCTGGCCTTCCAGCTTGATGAAATGCTCGAACTGCTTGACCACGATCTCGCGCGCCTTGGCTTCGCGCGGCAGGAAACACATGGCCACGGCATACTTGCCCGGCTCGGGAAGCTTGACACCAGTCTCTTTCGCCCATTCGCGGAAAAGCGGATCGGGAATCTGGATCAGGATGCCGGCGCCGTCGCCGACCAAGGGATCGGCGCCGACCGCGCCGCGATGGTCCAGGTTGATGAGAAGCTGGAGGCCCAGCCCGATGATCTCGTGAGACCTGGCGCCCTTGATATTCGCGACAAAGCCGACGCCACAGGCGTCATGCTCATTCGCGGGGTCGTAAAGACCCTGTTTCGGCGGATAACTCATCTCAACCCCAACCGTACATTCAGACACGCTCTCCCCGCCCTCCCGTGGAAAGCCAAGGAAACGTTCGTTTCTTATAAGAATTACCCAGCATCGAAACACGCCACCAGTTGCGGCGCAACATGCCAGTGTTGCGTGCAGTAAATGCGGTGCCATGCAAATTGAGAGTGATTCACAACAATTGCCCCGCCTTGACTCCCCATGCCCCGGGAGCATTATAGAACATAACATGAACAATACGGCAAAAATACAGGAATTGCGCCATTTTTTGGCCAAATATGCGCTGCCACCGGACCGGGACCCTGTGCTGTTGGGCCATCCACAGGCCGATGCCGTTCTGGGCGGGGGACTGCGACCTGGTGCCCTGCATGAAGTCTTTGCCGGGAACTGGAGCGCCGGCGGCTTTGCCGCAGCCTTGGCGGTGCTGACGGCGGGTGTGCGTCCCCTGTTCTGGGTGCGGCCCGATTACTCGGCACAAGAATATGGCGCGGTGTCGCCGGGTGGCCTGGCCGAACTGGGCGGCGATCCCAGCCAGCTTCTCCAGGTGCGCGCCCGCAAGGCCAACGATGCCTTGTCGGCGGCGGCCGACATTCTGGCCTGCCCGCATGTGGGGGCGCTGCTGCTGGAGTTGAGCGGCATGCCCAAAAGCCTCGACCTGGTGGCGAGCCGCAGACTGGCCTTCGCGGCCAACGAAAGCGGCGTGACGGTGATTCTGTTGCGCGAAGGCGCCGATTGCGAACCCAGCGCCGCGCTGACCCGCTGGCAGGTTTCCTCCGCGCCGTCGCGCGAAGACGATGATGACTGGGGCAATCCGGTCTTTGACGCACAGCTCATCCGCCATCGCGCCGGCGGACTGGGACATTTTCTGATGCAGTGGAATCCCGAACATGCCCGTTTCGACACGGCGGATATTGGCGCTGTGGTTGCCGCGCCTGCCCACCGACCGGCACCTCCGCAAGAACAGCGGCGCGCCGTTTAAGGCGCCGCTGGTCGTCAGCGGCAAAAGCGGCAATGCCCTCCACGTCCATGCGCTGGAGGCAAAAGCGGCCAGACTCGGACTCTATAAAGGCCAGCCTTTGGCCAATGCGCGCGCCATGGTGCAGCCGCTGACCATCGTACCGGCGGATGAAAAAGCCGATGCCGTGCTGCTGGACGGCATTGCCGACTGGTGCGACCGCTTCACGCCGCTGGTCAGCCTGGATGCACCGGACGGGCTGTTTCTGGACATCACCGGCGCGGCGCATTTGTTCGGCGGCGAAGCGGCAATGCTGGCGCATGTCACCGGATTGATCGCCAAACAGGGCTTCGCCGTGCGCGGCGCCATCGCCGGCACGTCATTGGCGGCGCGGGCACTGGCGCGCTTTGCGCCCTCGGCCTCAAGCAGCGAAGCGGTAGGCCATAAAAGATTCATCGTGCCGCCGGGCGGCGAAGCCAAAGCGGTGGCGCCGCTGCCCATCACGGCACTGGAATGCGATGACAAGATCCTGCGCGCCCTGCGCCATGCCGGACTGAAAAGCATCAGCATGGTGGCGGAGCGATTGCACAGCGAATTGTCGGAACGGCTGGGCAAAAGCTTCGTCACACGCTTGAGAGTGATGCTGGGCGCGGAGGAACAGCCGCTGACGCCCCGCCGCGCTTTGCCCGACCTGATGGCCGAGCGGCACTTCGCCGAACCCGTCGTCACCCCGGCCGCCGTCGCCGCCGCGCTGCTGGGCCTGGCGCAATCTTTAAGCGAAATCCTGGAGCGTGAGGGGCGCGGCGCGCGGATACTGGAAGCGGTGTTCTTCCGCGCCGACGGCAAAGTGGAGCGCATCGCCATCAAGACCGGCGAACCCTTGCACGATCCCAAGATCATCATGCGGCTGCTGAACCAGAAGCTGGATGCCCTGGTCGATCCGCTGGATCCCGGCTTCGGCTTCGATCTTGTGCGGTTGGAAGCGCTACTGGCGGAAGAGACAAAGCCCGGCACCATCAGCTTCGACCATGACGAGAATGCCCGCCGTCAGATCGCGTTCCTGGTGGACCGATTGAGCGTGCGCTTCGGCGAGCATCGGGTGCAGCGTTTTGTCCCCCAGGACACCCATATCCCCGAAGCCGCCGGCGTGGCCGTGCCGGCACAGGACCGCGATTTCGGGCCGGAAAACTGGACATTAAAGCGCCTCTCCGGCGACCCACCGCGCCGTCCGTTGCGATTGTTGGAGAAACCGGAAGAAGTCTCCGCCGTGATCGCCTCGGTGCCCGATGGACCACCCAGCCGCTTCCGCTGGCGCCAATGCCTGCATGAAGTCACGCGCGCCGAAGGCCCCGAACGCATTGCGATGGAATGGTGGAAGAGCGCCGGGCTGACGCGTGATTATTTCCGCGTCGAGACCAAGGATGGCCAGCGTTTCTGGCTGTATCGCGACGGCCTGTTCCACCAGATCGGCGCGCCGCGCTGGTACCTGCAGGGCGTGTTCGCATGAGCTATGTCGAACTGGCCGTCACCACCAACTATTCCTTCCTGCGCGGCGCTTCGCATCCGGGCGACTTCGTCCTCCAGGCGACCAGCCTGGGCTATCCCGCCATCGGCATCGCCGACCGCAACACCCTGGCCGGGGTGGTGCGCGCCTATGAGGAATGGAGCAAGCTGGATCCGGCTTGCCGTCCGCGCCTGTTGATCGGCGCGCGCCTGGTTTTCAACGACGGCACCCCCGA